>NZ_JAAHHU010000830.1:0-2126 GCF_010672095.1 Moorena sp. SIO3I6
GGCGCATTGAAAATGGACAGTGGGTCAAAGACAATATTTGGGGAAACCCGTCAGCCTATGGCTCAGTAGCCAACCAAGCTGATCAATCAAGTCGTTGAATAAAGGAATTGTAAAAATATGGAAAAACTAGGTCAAAATATTGACTCAAAACAACATTTAATTTTAATGAAGAAGAGCGATTTAAATTAATGTTTATATGTAGTCAATTTGGTTTTTGTGCAATACACTTGTAAAGTAGAGATTATGTTAAAAGAATCAGAAATTCGACCGGATGAATTAATGAAGGCTCAAGCGGAGCGACTGCTAGCTGATATTAGACGTTTACTAGAGCACAAGCAGGATTTTGTCACTGTCAATTGCCCTGCATGTGCTTCCCATGAAAGTCACAAAGTATACGAAAAATACGAGATTCAATTTGTGATGTGTGACTCGTGCGAGACTGTATATGCAAACCCTCGACCTAGTCCTGAACACCTAGATGAATACTATCGAGAATCTGAAAATTACGCTTATTGGAATAAGTATATTTTCCCGGCTTCAGAAGCAGCTCGACGCGAAAAAATATTTAAGCCACGAGTGCAAAAAGTTATTGATATTTGTAAAAAATTTTATGTACCAACCAATACGCTATTGGAAGTAGGAGCAGGGTTTGGCATTTTCTGTGAAGAAATTCAGAAAACAGGAGTTTTCCAAAAGGTGATTGGGGTTGAACCAACACCAGACTTGGCACAAACCTGCCGTAATCGTGGTATAGAAATTCTTGAAAAGCCGATAGAGGAAATTAATTTTGGGAATGAAGTCATTGATGTAATTGTAAACTTTGAAGTAATTGAGCATCTCTTTGCTCCTAGTAATTTTGTAGCAAAATGTTATGAATTGCTAGCTGATGGAGGAATATTTATCCTCACCTGCCCGAATGCTAAAGGGTTTGATATCGTAACTTTGGAGAATAAATCTAGTGCAGTTGATAATGAACATCTAAATTTGTTTAATCTAAATTCTCTGACAATATTGTTAGAATCTTGTGGTTTTGATGTACTTGAAAAGCAAACACCAGGAAGACTGGATGCTGAATTAGTTCGTAAGCAAATTGTAGCCGGTAATTTTGATGTCAGCAATCAACCTTTTTGAAAACAAATTTTGATAGATGAATGGGAGAGTAAAGGCGAGGCATTTCAAGATTTTTTGTCCACAAATAATCTATCATCAAATATGCTATTGGTTGCTAGGAAACCTTAAATGAATCTTATTATTCGTGCAAATGCTTCTCTAAAAATAGGTACAGGTCATGTGATGCGCTGTCTAGCCTTAGCTCAAGCTTGGCAAGAAACAGGGGGTGAGGCTATTTTTATTCTGAACACAGAAGCATGTGTACTACAGGAGCGTCTGCGATCGCAATCAATGGAAGTTGTTCACCTATCAGTTTCTTCTGGAAGTACTGAAGATGCCAAGCAAACAGCAAGTTTTGCACACCAGTTTGGTGCTGATTGGGTGGTGGTGGATGGTTATCACTTCGGAGCTGACTATCAGCGAGTGATTAAAGAAGCTGGGTTACGGCTGTTGTTTATTGATGACTATGGCCATGCAGCTCACTACTGGGCTGACCTAGTGTTGAACCAAAATGTGTACGCCCATGAGGGACTGTATGCTAAACGGGAATCCTACACCCAGCTGCTGCTGGGTACCCAATATACACTCCTCAGGAAGGAATTCTGGCCTTGGCAAGGCTGGCAGCGGCAGATCCCGACAGTGGCACGGAAGGTGCTGGTTACCTTGGGAGGCGCAGACCCCGATAATGTGACCCTAAAAGTGATTCAGGCACTACAGCAGGTCAAGGTTGAAGGACTCGAAGCAGTGGTGGTGGTTGGGGGGAGTAATCCTCATTATCAGCAGTTACAGGCAGCAGTGCATGATTCGGGGACAGCAATTACGCTCAAGTATAATGTGACGAATATGCCAGAGTTGATGGCTTGGGCAGATATTGCGATCGCAGCTGGGGGAAGTACTTGTTGGGAGTTGGCCTTTATGGGTAACCCAAGTTTGGTTGTCATTCTAGCTGAAAATCAACGGCAAGTAGCGGAGAAACTGGATGCTTTTGGTGCTGCAATTAATTTTGGGTGGCATAA
>NZ_JAAHHU010000831.1:0-2125 GCF_010672095.1 Moorena sp. SIO3I6
CTTACACCAGAACAAGCCAGAAATAGTCCTTACATTGCTTCTATGGGGATTTATGTCTTTAGTAAAGCAGTGATGAAAGAACTGCTCGAAGCTAATTCTGAGCACACAGACTTTGGTCACGAAGTTATCCCAGCCTCGATGCAAAAATATAACATTCAAGCTTACTTATTTAATGATTATTGGCAAGATATCGGCACTATTGAGGCATTTTACAATGCTAACTTATCCCTGACTCGTCAACCTAAGCCATCCTTTAGCTTTTATCAGGAAGATGCTCCGATTTACACCAGGGCTCGTTATCTACCGCCCTCAAAGCTTTTAGACTGTCGGGTAACAGAGTCAATCATTGGGGAAGGGTGTATTCTCAAAGACTGCCGCATTAATAACTCGGTATTGGGATTGCGATCGCGAGTGGAAGCTGGAACAGTTATCGAGGACTCTTTAATTATGGGGGCTGACTACTACCAATCTTTAACAGAGCGTCTCTCAGCCCAAGAACAAGGCCAAGTGACTTTAGGGATTGGTAAGGATACCGTTATTCGTCGTGCAATTATCGATAAAAATGCTTGTATCGGTAACAATGTCAAAATCTTCAACAAGGATCGTGTGGAAGAAGCCAACTGCGAAAGTGAGGGATTTTATATTCGTAATGGCATTGTTGTAGTGATCAAAAATGCCGTAATTCCCCATGGAGCCGTGATTTAGTATGGGGTGGAAAGGGTAAGTTCATCTACATCAAAATTAGGCGCTAGGCAAACTTACCCTAGGGATAGGGATTAGACATGCTTAGCCTAGGCATTAAGTACTACAACCATTAACCATTAGCCTCAGACCTTGCTACCTCAGACATTGCCCTAACCCTGAAAAAACCTTTGACAGAGTATGCGCCCATGTACGGAAATTGCGATCGCACCAGTGAGGAACAACCGAACTAAGTTTACTTGAAACCTTTGTTACCCTAGCGTTGAGGTAGATAAACCATAATCCAAGGGCAATAACTTACCCCTTACGATCTTAGACGATTAGGAGACACTCTTGATGGCTGCGACCGACTTCAAAGACTATTACTCCATCCTAGGAGTCAGCAAAACTGCTAGTGCTGATGACATTAAAAAGTCCTTTCGGCGTTTGGCCCGGAAGTACCACCCAGACCTGAATCCTGGTGACAAACAAGCCGAGGCTCGCTTTAAGGAAGTCAATGAAGCCTACGAAGTTTTATCTGACTCGGACAAACGCAAGAAATACGATCAATTTGGTCAGTACTGGAAGCAAGCGGGACAAGGATGGTCTGGTCGTAGTGGAGTCGGTGTTGATGTTGGTGGCTTTGATTTTAGCCAGTACGGCAGCTTTGACGAGTTCATTAATGAATTGCTGGGTCGCTTTAGCACTGGTGCCCCCGGTGGTGCTGGCAGAAGTAGTCATAGCTACTCCTACCGTACAAGTACTTCTAGCTCTAATGGGTTTAATGATTTTGGTGGTTTTAGTGGCTATAGCAGCACCTCAGGCTTTAACAACACTACAGGAGCAAGTGCTGACCGGGAAGCAACCATTAGCCTCAGTTGGTCTGAAGCCTTTAATGGTGTCCAAAAACGTTTCAGCCTAGGTAGTGAAACTATAACTGTCAAGATTCCCCCTGGTGCCAAACCCGGTAGTCGTATTCGGGTGCGAGGCAAGGGTCAGGTCAACCCTCTGAATCAGCAAAAAGGAGATTTGTATTTGAAAGTAGAACTCAAATCTCACTCTTTCTTTGAGTTCGATGGTGAGAATCTGGTTTGCGAAGTGCCAATCACACCAGATGAAGCCGTTTTGGGTGGGTCAATTGAGGTTCCAACTCCAGATGGCTCTGTGAGTATGAATATTCCTGCTGGTATTCGTTCTGGTCAATCTCTGCGGCTGCGGGGTAAAGGCTGGTCTTTACCTAAGGGTGGACGTAGTGATCAGTTAGTGCGAATTACGATAGTAACTCCGAAAAACCTGACCAATCAGGAGCGGGAGTATTATGAAAAAATCCGTGAAAGTCGCCGCTTCAATCCCCGGAGTCACTTGTCCCAAGTTCGACTATGATTATATCTAGCAGTTCTCAATTGGGTGAGGGACTTACTAGGAGTGGGTTAATGGGAGTAGG
>NZ_JAAHHU010000832.1:0-2122 GCF_010672095.1 Moorena sp. SIO3I6
AATGCTACTGTAGCTGGGTGGCAGGACTCTTCCCGGAAGTCAGCTACCATTGAGTCTGAGTTAGACACTATCGAGCAAGCTCTTCAGGAAAAGGAAAAGTTAATTCAACAACTACAAGTTTCAACATGCGAGCTGAACACACAGAAGCAACAGAAGCTAGATAATGTGGTTGCTTATCAAGAAGTAAAATTTGCTGATGCTGCCAGCGTACCGATGGCAAAGAAGGTTTCTGGGACCGTGGTCATGGAGAAACCGATAACAGTTATGGAACCGTTAATGGAACCGTTAGTAGTTACCCAGCAACCAGTGCTTGAAAACCTAGGGATATGATGGCAGCAGAGAAACGTAAAAGCTGCAATCTATCAGTTTGCCTCTGCTCAAACTTTCTTAGGCTACACCAAGGGATGCAGTCGGCCAAAGGGTGGAACCCCCATTCGCGATGGCATCAAGAATACTTCTGATGCTTCTGAACCATCCACAAGCATCAGAAATCCTCAAGTTCTGGTGAAAGAAATTGTGCTAGTTGAAGCACTCCAAAGTCAAAACCAAAACCTATCGGCTCAGCTAGAATCTCTCCAAACATCTCTAAAAGCAGCACCCCAAGTCTCTGAGCAAGCTAAAGTTGCAGCTTAGATAATAAGTAAGCATTCAGCTATCAGCGTGTCGCGTATCAGCGTGTCGCGTATCAGCTATTATCAGCTATTATCAGCTATTGACCAAGCTACGGAAACAGCTTTTTAATAAAAGAAGCTGACCGCTGACCGCTGACCGCTGACCGCTGACCGCTGACCGCTGACCACTGACCACTGACCACTGACCGCTGACCGCTGACCGCTGACCGCTGACCGCTGACCGCTGACCGCTGACCGCTGACCGCTGAATGCTTACAAAATATCAGCAGCACTTTATAGGCGGTCTTTACTTTAAAAAGACCGCCTATGACTATAAGAAGCATGTGATGTTAATTACAGTTAATCACTTTTCAAGTCAGTTATTTTATGACAGTTAATTGTTAATTAGTAATTGGCAATTTTATTTTTAGATATAGCGTTGATCATACTGTTGTTCATGCTTATGAGGTAAATTCAATTTATTTCCCCCTACTCCCTACTCCCTACTCCCTGCTCCCTAAAACCCAGCATTTTGTACCTCACGACCTTGAAAATTGCTATATTAAACTTTGCTCAGAGGCATTTTCCCATCCTTAACCTCAAGCAGATGTGACCCAGAAGATTGCACTAGCTCAATTTCCAGACCTTCCCGCGCCATAATCGTATTAGAAAACTCCTTAACAGCCTGTTCTCCGATATGGTCCAAAACATCATCATTATGCAGGGGGTCATGATGGAAGATAACCAATTTTTTGGCATTAGCAGCTCGAGCAACATTAATAGCTTCCTGCCAGGTGGAATGTCCCCAACCCATTTTGCTTGATACCTCAGAGTAGTATTCTTCATTAGTGTAGGCAGCGTCGTAAATCATCACGTCCGCATGACGGGCCAGCCGCAGGACATTTTTATCTAAACCCTCTTCGAGATGTTCTGTGTCAGTGATGTAGGCAGCTGAATAGCCTCGCCAGTTAACTCGATAGCCAACGGCTTCACCAGGATGGTTCAAGGGCGCATTTTCTACCGTAATCTCACCAATCTTGACTGTTTCTCCGATCTCAAGGTTATAGAACTTCTTTTTCGATTGCATAATTTGCAAGGGAACTGGAAAATTTGGGTGGGTCATCTGATCAGTTAGACGATTCTCGATGGTCGCACCGTTAGGTGCGCAGGTGCCATAAATATGGAAACAATTCTTTTTAATAAAGGCAGGGGTAAAGAAAGGGAAACCCTGAATATGATCCCAATGAGAGTGGGTAAAAAATAGATGAGCTTCTACCGGCATCTCCTTGAGTAGAGACTGTCCCAAAACTCGCAACCCTGTGCCACCATCAAAAATTAGACGCTCATGACCAACTCGCATCTCTATACAAGGTGTGTTGCCTCCATACCGAACTGTTTCTGGTCCTGGACAGGCAATACTACCTCTGACGCCCCAAAAACGAATAGTGAATAAGTTGTGGGTATTAGACATAATTTTTCCTTGCAGGCTTTTGCAGTTAGTTCATCAGTGA
>NZ_JAAHHU010000833.1:0-2120 GCF_010672095.1 Moorena sp. SIO3I6
GCTGTCATATTGCGCTCATCTCTTTGCAGCTCCTCTAGCTTACGATACTCTTGGGTCCATTGTTGCTGGCTGTAAACTGTCCAGGAATAAACGGTGACCGCAGTAGCAATTAGTGTAAATGTTACTATATCTGATCCAAGTTTTAAAAATAGTAAGGCTTTCAAAAAAATTGGTGTTTGCTGCTGCAAAACACTCACATTTTCAACCTTTGGCTTAGGGTTTTTCGGTGACATCATAGTATCTGTTGGTGGTCGTGCTATCCTAGAACGTTGGTCTTTTGAAATAGCCAATGATTGCTGAGACCGATTTCTTTGACTACGAGCAGAGCGAGGAACAGCATTCATAAAAAACTCCTTAGTTATTGGAAACACCTATGGGAAACCGGTAACTTTTAATCAGGGCAGGAAAACAATCTAGTGGCCGAGACTTCAGAGGTCTTAGGCTGGTTAGCTAACTCAAGAAGCGCTGCTGACCAGGATTAACTTGGTAGCAGTTATTACTAGCTAAAAAGATGATGCTAGAACGCACCTATCTTAGCATCAGGTCAGATTCAGGAGGAATCGTGAGTTAGGGACAGACGAGGATTTGTGATAGCCTAGAAATTAGTAGTAAAAATCAGAAAAAAACTCCTGAGCGCACCCATAACCCTAGCTATCACCCTAAGGTTAGAGCAAAAAACCAATCCCATCAATAGAAATTCCTGTAAATCAATCACACAGCCACACTGATTAATCCAGACGCCACAGGCAGTGCTGAATCGGTTGAGCTTTAGGGCGGCAGCCCCGCGCTGTACCCGTGCTTGGTCAGCGTCTCAAAGTTACCGTAAGGATAGTGGAGCCTTTATGGTTGGTCGGTTATGCATAAAAGAGGTGCGACCCGTGGCGAATTTAATTCGCCTAGCGATGCAGCGCGGTCTTGGGGGTTCCCCCCACTCGCTATTGCATCAAGACAAGGAAAGCGCACCTTTGGTGAAAACTTTATGATTAAGGCTCCACTAACAATCAGGTTTCGTCTCTAGGAAGGATAGCCCGGTGATGGAGTGAAACGGAGTCACCAATTAGGAATCCTGGGGGATAGGGAAACGAGCTATCAAGCTTCTAATCAACTCAGAGGGGGTCATCCCTCTCTTATCGGCCTCCTGTTTTAATTGTCGTTTTTCAAATTCAGTTACTCTGACTATCAACTTTTTATCTTTCATCTTTTCGGTATTTTGGATTGTCATATGGATCCCCAAATGTTAGACTAACAATAGGTCGATAAGCAAGAGGACAAAAATGAGATATGCATATCAATACCGATTAAGACTAGCAAAGTCGCAAATTGCAAAAGTAGAGAAATGGCTGGACATGTTGCGTCATCAGTACAACTATTTGTTGGCAGACAGGTTTAATTGGTTTGAGCAGAATCGCTGTCCTATTAATTCTTGTCCCCTTGTTTGTCATTTACCAGATCTAAGAAATAACCCTGACTACTTTTCCCAGAAGAAAACTCTACCTCAGCTAAAGAAAGATAGACCTTGGTATAGTTATATTCACGCTCACGTATTACAGGATTGCGTAAAGAGAGTAGATCTGGCTTTTAAGCGGTTTCTTAAGGGAGATAGTAATGGGAAAAAGAGCGGAAGACCTCGATTTAAAAGTAAAAATAGATACAAGTCGTTTACTTTTCCTTCTCTATCCAAGAATCCTATAAATGGCAACATCTTGACTCTTCCAAAATTTGGCAAAGTCAAGATGATTTATCACCGACCTATCCCAGAAGGATTCAAAATCAAAACAGCTACCATAACCCGAAAGGCTGATGGCTACTATGTTACGTTGTCAATCCAAGATGATAGTGTTCCAGAGGTTATCCCAGTAGATAGCGTTGAAAATCCCATTGGGATAGATATGGGTCTCAAGTCTTTTCTTGTTAAGTCTGATGGTTCAGAGGTACCAATACCCCAATACTATCGAAAAGCTCAAAAACGGCTCAAGAAAATCCAAAAAGTTGTTAGTCGGTCTAAAAAAGGTAGTAACAACAGGAAAAAGGCTGTTAGCAAATTAGGCAAAGCCCATCAAAGAGTTGCTGACACTCGGAAAGACGTTCATTTTAAAACAGCAAAGGGATTACTAAACATG
>NZ_JAAHHU010000834.1:0-2116 GCF_010672095.1 Moorena sp. SIO3I6
CCTATCTTAATGTTAACCGCATCTTCAAACCTCTTCACCTGTTCCGATGTAATCCGTTCTGTTGAACGCATAGCAATTTTGATTTCAGGAGGATTCTTTTTCCGATTGATCTTCCAAGTAGAAACTTCTCTACCTTTTTTCGTAAACAATGGACTCTTATTAATCAATTCCTGAACTGGCTCCTCAACTCTTCCTTGCTCAAGCACGTCCCAAAAGGTAAGTCCTAGGGGCACCACTAACACAGCAATCAGCACTAAAGAGACTCCCCAATTTAAAGACCGGCTCAGTTCAGTGCTCTGAGCATACCCACTAAAGATATAAACGATCATACAAGCTAGGTTAATCCCAATCAGGTTAGTAATATAAAGGAGAAATGCGCCCTGACTCAAAGTCCATTCTCCCTGGGATAGGGTTAACCCAACCACACAAAGGGGAGGCATTAGGGCTACTGCAATTGCTGTCCCTGGTACCGCATCTTCTAAAGACGGGCGAATTTTAGAGAAACCACTAATTCCCCCGGCCACGATCGCAACCAGTAAATCAATTAGATTGGGTTTAGTTCTAGC
The DNA here is from genome assembly GCF_010672095.1 of Moorena sp. SIO3I6. Classification (NCBI taxonomy): domain Bacteria; kingdom Bacillati; phylum Cyanobacteriota; class Cyanophyceae; order Coleofasciculales; family Coleofasciculaceae; genus Moorena; species Moorena sp. SIO3I6. The sequence continues at coordinate 567 of NZ_JAAHHU010000834.1, forward strand.
TAAAACTTGGGCTCCCAATTCAGGGGATCCGATCACTGTACCAACCAACCAAGAACAACTTATACCCAGTAGGGTGCCTACAGCAATAGAAACAAAACTACGCCGTAACAGTTGCCAATCTCCTTCCAAGGTAGCAAAAGACAATCCTCTTAAGGGCAACATTAAAGGAGCAATAATCATCGCTCCAATAATCACCGCAGCACTATTGAGAACTAGTCCAAAGGTAGCAATTAAACAAGAGCTAATGATTAAGACTAAGAAATTGAGGGTAAGTTCGGATTCTTCAAACAAAGAATTCCTTACCATCATAATTGGAATTGCCTTTAAGCCAAAGTTCCTGAAAAGATTCAAGGTTTTGGAGACTCTAGTTTTAGTCTTTTGATTCTTTTGATTCTTTTGGTTTTCCTTTTCCATAGATAATAGACGATGCTCCCGACTATTGAGCTTAATTATCTTTCACCAACACATATTGACAATTGACTTTAATTAAGGTATAGTAGCTGATTTCACAATCTGACTGGTAGATCGGATAATCATTAGGTAACGTTACTGCTCCTACCAGTCACTGCTATGTAAGCATATGCGCTACGCGCAGGCTACGCCAACAGTGGTCAGCCGTCAGTGGTCAGCCGTCAGTCTATGGGCTACGCACAGGCTACGCCAACAGTTTTCAGCTTATTTTATTCAAAACCTGATAGCTGACCGCTGATACCTGATAACTGATAGCTGACCGCTGACCGCTGATACCTGAATACTTACACTGCTATTGCGTGAGCCGATTGTCAATGAATTCTATTTTTTCACCAATTCAACGGTTACTGATCACTTAGCTACTAATCTTAATAACTGGATCCGTAACCCTTAGTGCTTTAAGCTATGTGGGTGAGTTAATCAGCATTTTGCTCACTGCAGCTCTGATCGCCTTTGTACTCAACTATGCCGTAGCTGCAGTCAGACCATTCCTACCCAGAACCTTAGCAGCAGTGCTGGTTTATTTACTGGCCGCCCTGAGCCTAGTGATTATTACCCTAACCTTATCAAAAACCTAGTCATTAATAGAGGGAATCGGGAATCGGGAATCGGGAATTTAGAATTTAGAATTTAGAATTTAGAATCGGGAATCGGGAATCGGGAATCGGGAATCGGGAATCGGGAATCGGGAATAGTTAACCATTAATCTGAATAGGAAGTGATTAAACGGACTGGGATATTAGCTATAGCGTTTGTATTTGATAGGTAAAGCTTAATAGTATTTTTTTATTGTCCAATAAAACTCGATATTTCTTTACGATCTTGCCTTTTGCCTCTTTCCTTTTGCCTTTTTCGGCAATTATTGTGTTTACAACCTAGATACAAACGCGCTTATCTTCTGCCTAGAGTGACAGAAGATAGCTAACAAGTTCACAAATAAGCTTACAATCCAAGAGCCGAGCGAGTTGTAGGTCCAACGATTCCATCTACTGTTAAATCTTTTAGCTTCTGGAATTCCTTAACAGCTTTCTCAGTAGCGGGACCAAAAACGCCATCTACCTCGACAGTAATAGTTGCTT
>NZ_JAAHHU010000835.1:0-2116 GCF_010672095.1 Moorena sp. SIO3I6
ACACATTAGGTTCTACTTTGGCACTATTAAAAGTTGGCCAGTCTTCGGTTGATGTTTCGGTGTCGACCTCATCTTTAATTTTTTGCTTGGACTTGAGTCATAACACCTGTAGATGCGTGCCAGTCTTCAGCTCTGTTGTTAGCAATTAAACATCTGTAGTGAGTTAAGGAAGTGTTGCTAACCTAAAAAGCTTTTGTAACATTGTCGAGGCAAACTTTACCCACATTGTGGAGAGATCAAAGTAATGCGAGTTTTCGTGCTAGATAAAGACAAACAACCTCTGGATCCATGTCATCCGGCACGGGCTAGAGATCTACTTAAAAAAGGGAGAGCTAAAGTTTTCAAGCGCTACCCATTTACTATTATCATGCAGGATAGATCGTTACAGGATTCTGTTGTTCATCCACACCGACTAAAAATAGATCCAGGCTCTAAAACGACGGGAATAGCTATTATTCAGGAGCCAACTGGACGGATCACAAGCGCCTTAGAAATCAATCATAGAGGGCAGCAAATTAAAAACTCTCTAGAGTCTAGACGAGCTTTAAGGCGAGGTAGACGAAATCGAAAGACTCGTTACCGTAAACCTCGTTTCCTTAATCGAAAACGCCCAGAGAGTTGGTTGCCTCCATCATTAATGAGTCGAGTATTTAATATCGAGACTTGGGTTAGGAGACTAAGAAAACTGTGCCCTATAACCGCAATATCTCAAGAATTAGTTCGATTCGATACTCAAAAAATGCAAAATCCAGAAGTATCAGGAATTGAGTATCAACATGGTGAACTATTTGGGTTTGAGGTAAAAGAGTATCTACTCGCTAAGTGGGGACATAACTGTGTTTACTGTGGCGCTATTGATACACCTTTAGAAGTTGAGCACATTATCCCAAAATCAAAAGGTGGCAGTAATCGAGTTAGTAATTTGACTCTTGCTTGTCGGTGCTGTAATCAGAAAAAAGGCAATAACCCGATTGAGAAATTTTTAATAAAAAAACCGGAAATTCTCAAAAAGGTATTAGCTAAAGCAAAAACCCCTTTGAAAGATGCAGCAGCCGTCAACGCAACCCGTTGGGAATTATGGAGAAGACTAAAATCAACTGGGCTGCCTGTTGAAACAGCTTCTGGTGGCCTGACCAAGTTCAACCGGAAAACCAGAGGTCTTGATAAAACCCATTGGACTGATGCTGCTTGTGTAGGTAAGTCCACTCCTAAGAGATTACTGCTAAACGCAGTGAAGCCATTGACAATTACAGCTAAAGGTCATGGTGTTCGTCAAAGATGCCGACCAAATAAATACGGTTTTCCAAAGGCTCATGCTCCTGCCGCTAAATTCTTCATGGGTTTTCAAACGGGAGATATAGTCAAAGCTGATATCAAAAAAGGGAAATATGCCGGAAAGTACACAGGCCGTATAGCTATTCGTCATCGCCCAAGTTTTGTACTTTCGGCAAAGCCGTTCGCGAAGCGTGGCCTACGGCGAAAGCGTGGCCTACGGCCTCCGCTACGCGAACATACTTCTGAGCAAAAAATTGATGTACATCCAAAGTACTTACAGACAATCTTTAAAGCTGACGGTTATGAATACCAAGCTAATTAATACTGATTCTATGCACGCTCATTTTATTTATCTGCGGGAATTCCCCTCCCGTTATAAACGCTAGTTTTAGCGGGAGGGGAATTCCCGTCTTTAAGATGGTGAAACGACTTCCATTGTTGCTGCTGATAGCGGCAAACCAGTTAATCGGAAATTTTTTAATACCTATGATTCGGTCTCGAAGCTTTTCGATGTTGTCCAAAAGGCTATTGATCAGGATTACTATAAGCTTGATGTTACCTACGACGCTACCTTAGGTTATCCAACTAAAATCGATATGGACTTCAGGGAACAGATAGCGGATGATGAAAGAACTTTGACTATTGATAATTTGGAAGTATCAAAAAATTAGAAATAGTATAGCAAAGGGAGCAGGGAGCAGGGAGCAGGGAGCAGGGAGCAGGGAGCAGGGAGCAGGGAACAGGGAACAGGGAACAGTAGTCAATTCAAGATATCATAATATTTTTTGGTGTTATGATAAATGGTAATTAAAGTAAGGTATAAAAAGTAATATTATTTATA
>NZ_JAAHHU010000836.1:0-2115 GCF_010672095.1 Moorena sp. SIO3I6
TCATTATAGCAATTCTCAACTATCTGACTCCTCATCTCCCCATCTCCCCAGCTCCCCATCTCCCCATCTCCCCATCTCCCCATCTCCCCATCTCCCCACACTCCCGATTCCCGATTCCCGATTCCCGATTCCCGATTCCCGATTATTTTAATTGATCTATCAGGCTAATAAAACCATTAACACAAGCAAAAGCCCCTACACTCCACCCTTTCCAAGGATTGATAATATTAATAATTCCGGCGGCAGGAAAATGTCCTTTTGGTGCAGTAATATCGAAGGTTAAACTTGAGTAGAAAGACCAGTTATCGTTAACACGCCAACCTAAGCGATCGCAATAGTGACACCAGACGTGATAGTTGGGATTTTCACTACCTTCAATGGTTTCCCAAATCTGCTTTTGCACAGAGAATCCAAACCTACCGTGGCTGTGTTGGTGCCAAATTTTGTCTATTAATTGCAGAGTGTGAGGGTTTAATTTATTGATAGCTGCGATGGTCAACCAGCCTTCTTTTTGGCGTCCACTAATTTCAAGGAGTAATTTTGAGGTGGCTTTGTCTGCTTCTCGCCAATTTTGTGCGGAGAGGAAGGTAGCTAACTGCTCGTAAGTTACAAATTGTTCTATCTCGATATGGCTTGCAGTTTTTTCCTTGGAGATAATATCACTGGTTGTCTGGTGTGGCGAATGCTTGACAATTTTGCTGTTGCTGTGTTGAGTCGTGGGATTTACTACTGCTACGGTGGAATAGTGTTTGGTTGATATCTCAGCCTGGTTATGACCAAGGGGATTTACTAATGATGGCTGATGAGACGATTGCTTAAAGTTGCTTGTTGAGTAAAACTGATTGATATAAATACGTGGCAGGGCATCTATCCCGTCGGTGTCTGTAGCCACAACAGCTAAAACTTGAATCCACAGATTTTTAGCGGCTTCTAGTTCACCTTTGGTTTCTGCTTGTAATGCCGAGTTTTTGAGAGTGTTAATATCTTGCTTGGTGGCATGTTTGGCAATCAGAATCTGATTCACTTGTGATGATATCAGAGCTGGGGTTTGGTCTGCTTGATGATATTGTTGGACAAGGTGAGATACTCGATGGTGTAAATAGTTGTCTAATTTTGCGACAGTTGAGCATTGTCCTCTATCTCCTAATGCTTCCGTAAGAGCATAGGCAAATACACCGTATTTTAAAAAGGGAATATTATAGGACAATTGACTAGACGACTGGGCAAAAAATGTGGTAATATTATGATTAGTTAATTTGGCGTAATCAAGATATTCTAGAGGAAAGTCAGTTTTTATTTGTTGATAGAAAATATCTAACAATAAAATGGTATTACCACTACCACACTTGTTCAGGTATTTGGTAATTTCAGCAATGGAAATGGCAGTATTGTCGATATCATCAAGTTGGCCATCTACAGGCATTAAATAATTAGAGCCCTTATGGTTGATTCCATGGCCGCGAAAAAAGAACCAGAAATTGTCAGTTGGTTCCAGAAATGGCTCCATGGACAAATGGGCTATAAAATTTAAAAGGTTAGCCCGTGTGGGAATTATCCCTTGTTTAGTTGTATCGGTAAATACAAATACTCGCTCAAACCCTAACTCTTCCCTAAATAGCTTTTGTACTAACCACGCATCATTGCTGGCATAGTCTAATGGTTGTAGGAATTGGTATTCATTAATACCAATAGCGATCGCATAATTTTTGCTCATAAATAATTTAACTAATGGTATAGCAGTTGTCAATCTAGGTTTTAGGGAGTCGGGAGTCGGGAGTCGGGAGTCGGGAGTCGGAAGTTATTTTACTTGTATTCGACCACTTATGATAGCCTAGCTGATTGACATTACTATGTTGATATCGTAAATTAATTGACCCTATTATAAAACTTTGGATAGATAATAATATAGCGGTTTTGAATTCGGTCAGGGATTAGGCTTCAGGTTATAGCAATTCTCTTTCCCATGAGGTACAAAGGGATCCCCCTAAATCCCCCTTAAAAAGGGGGACTTTGAGAGTAAGATGCAGCCATTTTATTCACCCTGCTCCCTGCTCCCTGCTCCCGATTCCCGACTCCCGATTCCCGATTCCCGATTCCCTGTTCCCTGTTCCCTGT
>NZ_JAAHHU010000837.1:0-2113 GCF_010672095.1 Moorena sp. SIO3I6
TCTGGTTAATCACATATGCTCAAAGTAGATTGTAGGGTGGGCACTTGTGCGATAATCTTTGTTAAAATCCTAGATTTCCAAACACAAGTGCCCACCATTATAGGCTATAATTAGTAGGCATTTTTGTTTGCAAATATCGGTCGTACGCGATCAATATTTCCATCAATGCTCAATTCTGTTACCTACTCATTAGGTGGATGCCAGCCTACTTCAATCCAAATTGCTCTTGCTTCAATCAGAAACTCAAAAGTTCAAGGGCAGCGCTATTACTGTTGCTCGGCCCACTGGTGTTATTCCAGCAATATGAGTTCCACCATTGTTCCAAATGAAATGGTCGTTCCCAAAATTGATTTCGTGGATTATAGAGTGCAACATACTTCCAAGTCTAATGGATCAATTGCGTAGATTTTGCTCCCAAAGAATTCATTGCAGCGATAACAGGAAGCAGCTAAATTTTCTCGATTGTCTGTTCCACCTTGTGAGCGAGGCCAGATGTGATCCATGACTAGTGGTGTACCAGTCAACTGGGAAGAGGTTTTACAATATTCACAGCGAAAATTGGCTTCTTGAATTACGCGCCGTCGTAATTCAACAGATATGGTCATAGAATCACAGGTAAATCAATAAGTGCAGGAATCCGATGCCCTTTCCAACGTAGAACAGACCAGGCATAAGCTTTCCGTAGCATGAGACGATCGGCTGCTTGTCGCAACTCGGCGAGTTCCCGCCGTTCCTCCGGTGTCAGTTTCTCATCCTGATGTTTGTCTAGCAACTCAACACAGCGATGATGCTGATCAGGGTCTATTTCTGCTTGAGCAATGTTGAGTAGCTGTTCAGTATCTAGTGTCTGAAGCTGTAATAACTCTGCTTGCATTTCTTTTGGGGCATTATCAACCGAAGGTGGCAAATTGCTAACTACACAATGCAGGTGCAAGTGTCTCTACACTTTGCTGCGTAGCTTTGGCAATTCGTGCCAGTTGGTGGAAGATGGGACTAGGCAGATCGATCGTGATTTGTTCAGTTGTCATGTTCAATGGCTACTGGCATGATACTGCGGTTATTGTAGCGAGTTTTTTCATCGTGCATCTAACCGACCTTTTTTGGAACGATCGTTGTCCCCAAGTGCGTTCGCTTTTAGCGGCTCCTTAGGAGCATCGCTCTTGTAGGTTGGGTTGAGGAAGGAAACCCAGCATCTCCAACTAACATAGCCCTTTCTAAAATTCCGATTTGGGAAAGTGCGATCATTTGTTTGGGCGTGTTAAATTGAAAATAATGAATAAATTAGATTAGAGTAAACTAATATTTTGGCAAGAGAGTAAAAAATGATGCAAACAATTCAATTCCATCAAATTTTAGAAATGATTGACGCTCTTTCTTTAGATGAACAGAACGATTTAATTAATATTGTTAGACATAGACAAATTGAAAAAAGAAGAGAGGAAATCGCTGTTAATATAACTAAAGCTCACCAAGACTATCAACAGGGTAACGTTTTTCGGGGTACAGTTGATGATGTTATTGCCGAATTAAACAATGACTAATTTAATTTTAACATCATCATTTAAGCGAGCTTTTAAGGCAATCATTAAACGTCAACCGAATTTAAAACCAAAAATTGAAGCCAAATTAAGATTACTGGCTGATAATCCTTATAATCCTATACTACGCACTCATAAACTCAAAGGTAAATTATCAGGTGCTTGGGCTTGTTCGGTAGAATATGATTGTCGTCTTATTTTCAACTTTGAACAAAATCAAGACACCTTAGAAGAAGAAATCGTTTTAATTGATATTGGCACTCACGATGAAGTTTATTAGTGCGTACGCTCTTGTAGGGTGGGTTCGATTACACAGGATCTATCAAGACATTTATTGACCGACTATCACAGAACGCACCATAAACGACGAACTCAATTCACCAGGTTGACTCAAAGGGGGGATAATGTTGAGGCACGAAACCCAACAATCACGGGCTTTTGCGTAACCTTTCTGATCCTGCACTGGACGGACTGGCGTACGCTTAGTTCGTAACCGTTAGATACCTGCCGCCAGTGAGCTTGAACCTTAGGGTCCCTCACCTCGATTAACTCATAAATTTCTGGAGGATGGGGCA
>NZ_JAAHHU010000838.1:0-2112 GCF_010672095.1 Moorena sp. SIO3I6
CCTCTGCTTCACCATAGTCAGTCAGTTGTCCGCCGCTGATATTGATAATATGCGCTCCGGCATTAACGGCCTGTTCAATGGCACGAGACAAATCCAGTTGGGAGAGGCGGCGACCTTCATCGGCGAAAACAGGTATGACTAACCCCTGGCAGTTTGGGGCAATCCCCTGCACAGGAGAACCATGCTGACCCAAAATCAGACTGGCAACATGAGTGCCATGGCTCGACATCCTCCCACTCGGGTTTGCCTCTCCCTGAACTAACGTTGGCAACCGCTTTAGCCTAGCCCCATCAAAACAAGGATGAGCCTGGTCAACAACCCCATCTAGAACTGCAACCACAACTTGGGAGTCCCCTTTGGTTTTTTCCCAAAGTCCCTGTATTCCTGGGATTTTAGCAATTTCAGACATTGAATCCCAAACTAATTTTGGATTGTTAAGCCATTGGTTAAGATACTATGTCCAGTGGTATAGAAAACTGATATAGCCACAAAACTTAATATTTAGGCACTTGCCTGTAAAAAAAATATCAATTAAATTAGGATGGGCAAAGTTATATATAGAATTTTTAGCGACGTTTGAGGATAAATCTTATGCTTTTAAGGCAAAAGGCAAGCTATCAGCTATCAGCTATCAGCTATCAGCATATGCTTAGATGGGCAAATCCCCAAACTTTCAATTCTGTCAAATCTCGATTAAATTATCCTGTTCGATGTTTATTTTAAGCATTAGGCATTATAGCTGACCGCTGACTGCTGACCGCTGACTGCTGAATGTTAACGGCAAAAGGCAATATTCAAGAGGGGTTTAAAGGAATCAGCATCAAATAAAACTGTACCTCATAACTGCGATCAACGCTATTATCTGGAATAATCAAAAAACCAAACTGTTTTTGAGCACCCTCAAAGCTTCTTGATGACCTCTTATCTATTATCTATTGCCTCTTGCCTTTTTCCTTTACCAAATTAAATCGAAATACTATAGTCCAGGGCTATAGTAGGGTGGGCAAAGTTCTATAATCTAGAATACTCAAAAAAAACAAAGTGTTTTTGCCCACCCTACAAGCTATTTACAACGGGCTAGGGCTATAGTTTTTATTAAGGTTTTACTGGAACAGAAGCTAACATAAATTCCCCTACAGAAGACTCTTCATAGTAGTCAATTCCAGTGGCTTTTTGAAAGAGATCAGAATTACCTGCTCCAATTCCGCAGGGGGCTAAATTCATACTGGTGGCAACTAGATAAAAGGTTTGATACATAACTCCAACGTGTTTTAAAATCGTTGCATAGGCCATGGATTGATATTTCCAAAACATTCGTCCGAAGCGGGCGGTAATCACAAATACAACCTGGGGCTGATCATGTTGAGCGCTGGCAAACCAGACATCCTGAACTAATGCTTCCGTTTCTGCGGTCCATGCTGAAACTTGACACAACAAATGGTCTAAGGGGTGATAATGATATAATCCCTGTTTTAATCCTTGACAAGCGTTAACCACGGGATAAATTTCCAATTCATAAATCGCACCCCCACCGGGATAGGGACGGTTACTGACCTCTCCCCGTTCTGTATCGAAGAGTTTTTTCACCCTGGCGCAACGGTAGAGAAACTGTCCTAATTGTTCAAGGGTGATCGGGGTTTCGTCATATCGCCGGATCGAACGGCGAGTTTCTAATGCCTGACTCAAGGGCATATCGGTTTGATTGAGTTCCTCTAAGTTTGGTTTTGCCAAGGGAATCACCACATCGCTCATCAATGGCTTCACCCCAGGCAAGGGGTCAATTTTACCGACATAGGGAAATATGCCACCCAAGGGATTATTATGTCTACCGAGGCGACTGCGGGAATGGAAGAGTAAATCATGAAATTCCCAAAACACTAGCGGTGGAGTTGCTTCTTCGCTCTCAACCTCTTCATCTTCTTCAACAGGACTGGCAAAGGATGCAGACAACATCTGCGCCGCAAACAGTAAACTGAGAAACTGTTGGGCAATCTCTTCTGTAATTCCAGGAATTTCCTGACTTAAGCTGGCAGCGGTTTGGGGTTGAGATAACTGACTCACTAAGGCAGGACCCAGCCAGTCTGAAAATTTAATCTTACTTTTGGTAAGGGA
>NZ_JAAHHU010000839.1:0-2109 GCF_010672095.1 Moorena sp. SIO3I6
CAGCTGTTGAGTTTTTAGGACGATCTCTTTCCTTGGCAGTGCGGGAGCGTTCTCACGAATTGTCTCTGATTCCTGACTTTGAGTAATTGGGATGGCTTTGTCAACCCCTACACCTGAATGCTTACCTAGATGGAGTTTTATTTTGCTCTTGTAAACCTTGGACATAAGAAGATAGCATTGTTGTGTATTGGTAAAGGAATTTGCCAGAGAAGATTGCCTTTGACACATAGATCATGCCTCCTCCTTGAGACTTTGTATCTATCTTTGTTAAGGGTATCCACAAACTACAACCAAAGTTTTCCAAATGTTGGTAGGAAAAGCTAACATTGCCCACGTGCCATAATACCCCCGCACCTTTATTTTTTTTCAGTTCAAAACCTACGTTCTGGACATAAAACAGGGATTTTTGGCAAACTGAAGATAAAGTCGATCTAAATAAAGGATGTTGAACAATCTCTAGATCTTCACCATCCTTGAGATCGTATTTTAATCTATTGACCCCCTTTGCGTAAATCGTTGCAGGAGGCTCTAGATCTCGATCTAGCTTCAAGTCGAGAAGTTGAATTGCTTCATGGGATAGGAAACCTTTAAGTTTCACAAAACCTTTTTTAGCAAAACTGGTGATATCTTGTTCAGTCAACTTAAAATCTGATTGTATCATTTTGAATTTTTGAAAAAAACTAATAATTGCATATTACTCTCCCGAATGGGGGGGTAAAAACTTACCTCTTGAACATGACTTTGATAATTACTCATAAAGTCAATCCTTCTTTTTGACATTCATCTACCAGGATTCCCATCAGTTTTGGCGGCAGACGCTGATAGGATAAATCCAGTTGGTGGTATTGTATCCACAACTTTTGATATTCGCTCCTATCTAGACGGGCGTTTTTATAATAGCAGTTAATCGCCTCTCCAGTAAATCCCCGTTCAACACATTTTTCTAAAGCAAGTTTTGTTTCTTCGATTTCCCCCACACATTCAAAAGCATTATGAGCTTCTAGCCCCATCAACTGACGATAATAAAGCTGTAAATCTGGGCGATCAAAAAGATTTTCCTTGCCTAAGAGGTGTTGAACTTCATTTGCCTGCTCTGGAGTAAGATAAGCCATATAAGATAAATAAACGTAAGCACATTTAGGGCAGGATTTACACCAAGGAGGCTTGGTGTTACATGAATAAACTAATTTTAGATCATCACCTCTAGTTTTTTGAGCTAAAACCTGATATACTAATATATCAGAATATGGTTTAAGTAAACTAAAAATAGCCAGATTACTAATAAAATATTGTTGAATATATTCTTCATAAAGAATTTCGCATTCCGTACTTTTACACCAGGCGTGATTAATAACCTGATTTCCAACCTTAACCTGTTCGCTGTCAGCACTTTTTTCATTTCCAAAACAAAGTTGGGTATATTTCTCCTGAAGGATTACGGGAAGAATGCCAAACATTCCATAAGCGAGGGGTAAGTCTTCATAGTTTCTAATTTCAGAAATCTCTACACCTTCTACCCCATGAAGTTTAGCTGCTGGAGAATTGAGGAATGACTCGATAATATACTGACGATGAATCTTGGGTGGCGGATTTTGGAGTTTGTAAAGATGTTGTTCGTGCATTTCAAACAACTCTTCAGGATTAGCATGGGTGTGTAGGTTAATACTGAAACTATCAAAAGGAACACTATTATCGTCCAACAAACGAGCCATCAGTAGACTATCTTTACCACCACCATTACAAAGAAGCAAGGGAGTCCCTCCTGGAACTAGAGTTACCGCTTCTCTTTTCATGGTGGTAACATCTTGATGAATTATTTCGGCTCCTTGATAATCTAAATTTCCCGTTTCATACCGCCACTGCCCTAAACATTGTTCAACACTTACTTCCCAGAGTTTTTGTAGATTATTTGTCCAATAGTTGCTATATTTTCCTAAATCAAGATGAGTCGGTTTTAAACTTAATATTTTTAACCCATGAAATCAGGGTAATCGCATCTAATTTGGTATAAATTGTACTTGACAAAAAAAACGGTTGCATGAACAAGTCCTTCATCTCTCATCAAGGGTAACCTAGGATGTGTAAAGGGTTGTATTTTCTCGTCACTCA
>NZ_JAAHHU010000084.1:0-29350 GCF_010672095.1 Moorena sp. SIO3I6
CTGACTACTTACACTCAAACAGTTAACCAAACCGAAAGGTCTCGTTGAATCAAATCTTGGAGTTTGAGGATATCATCACGATAAAATTCCAGCAACTGTTGCCGTTCCTCTTTAGAAAGAGCAGCTTTTTTCTTATCAGTTGAGTTCATGTTAATTAGCGCCAAACGAACAGTTTGCCTCACCTCCAGCGGCAGGATGTACCTTAGTCCAGAAGCCACCATAGTTCTGAGGGGATTTTGTTTACGCAACAGATTATTAACCAATTTTACTTTAGGAATTTGAGCCACTTGAGCTTTTTTGGATACATCCGGGATAAACGTTTCATCTACTCCAATGAATCGATAAATATCCTGGAGCAAAGCCACGTAATTTTTACATAAATCATCGTACAGATAAACTTTTATTTTATGTCGATTAAACTTTTCAAAAAAATGTTTCAGTTGATCATTATATAGTCCTTTTTTTAGGGTAAACGACCCCTTATAGCGAAACTTAAGCTGTTCCGATAATGGTTGAACCTTACCCGCTACATCCGTCGCTTCCCGAACGTGCATTAAATAATCCGAATAAGCTCGGTCTATGGGATTTCTTAGAATAGCAATCAGTTGAACATCCGGCAAATAGCGCAATATTAGTTCAGAAGATGATTTATAATGAAACAAATAGTTAGGGGATGCTTCACCAATCGCTATTTCATCCTTAACGTCTTCGAAAAGTTTACAATATTTTTCAAAGGTATCAATTCTATTTTTGTTAGGAGTTATTAGTTCTGGAGGCAACTTTCCCCAATCTTTTTCAAAAAAATTGGTTTCCTTAACCGGACTCATTTGACACTCCCCGGTCTAAAGACGCGGGGATTCTTCACTCAACGATCTAACTTGCTCGACCAGGCCGGAACCAGGAAGAGTAGAGGTCGGATCTCCTGAAGCGTTGGGATCAATGATCCAAGTTCCGGTGTGCCCCACCGTACTCAAGGCTCTTTTTAGGATATTTATGGCGGCATTATGATCTCTATCTAGTTGACAACCACACTTACAGGTGTGAGTCCTGGTTGATAGAGACTTTTTAACAACCTCACCGCATTCTGAGCAATTTTGGCTGGTATAGGCGGGATTTACTGCAACCGTCACCTTCTTAAATTTTGTACCAAAATGCTCCATCCATTTCCTAAATTGATACCAACCTGCATCATTAATAGACTTAGCAAGACAGTGGTTTTTAGCCAGATTCTTAACCCTTAAATCTTCATAGGCGACCAGATCGTTAGATCGGACTACGCAGCGCGCCAGTCTCTTGGCGTGCTCTTCGCGTTGCCTACTTATTCTAAGGTGATGTCTACCTAGTCTATTAACTGCTTTTCTGCGATTGGATGAGCCTTTCTTTTTTCTAGAAACTCTGCGCTGATAGAACTTAAGGCGTTTCTCTCCCGTCCTGTAAAAACGGGGGTTAGGTTCAGTATTCCCAGTGGAATCAGTATAGAACTCTTTTAGTCCAACATCTAGACCAACAGCCGTTCCAGTTGGTTCTAATTCTTCTTTGATGTTAACTGAAACACAAAACTGGACATAGTAGCCATCAGCTCGACGAACTATCCGAACCCGCTTAATCTGTTTTTTGTCAAAACGCCATAAGTCCCATGTACCTTTAAGTTTGAGCTTTCCAATCCCCTTTTTATCACTAAATGTAATTGATTTCTTGTCAGGGGACAACTTCCAGCCAGACTGCTTATACTCTACTGAACGGCAGTTTTTATGGAATTTAGGAAAACCTTTTTTGCCGGGTACCTTTTTCTTACAGTTATCAAAGAACCGAATGATTGATGACCATGCTCTTTCGGCACTAGATTGACGAGCCGTAGAGTTCAATTCATTGGCAAAAGGGAAATTATTGGCTAGGACTGCACTGTATTTGTTAAGGTCAAATTTATTAACCCTTTTATTGTCCATCCAGTACCTGAGACAGCTATTGCGAATGAATTGAACAGTCCGAATAGCCTCATCAATAGCGGAATATTGATGTTTCTTCCCTTTTGCTTTGAACTCCAAGATAATCATCAGTTTCGACCTTAACTGTTTCTACTTTTATTCTACAACAACCAGGCTAAGATTCTGGATTTTCCTGGAATATTTTTCACAGGCGGCTAAAGCCGCTATTCGCTTTCATCCCGGAGACGAAACCTTAAAATAAGGCAGCCTTAATCATAAAGTTTTAACCCTTTTACCCATAGCCGACCAACCATAAAGGCTGCCTTATTTTTGCGGTAACTTCTGACCCGCTCGCTTTGTGACGGGGTTTTCAGCGTTTAGACTTTTATAAACTTGAGGGTTTTGCGTTAAGTAGTTATAAATAGAAGTTGTTCCTGCCTTCTGCACACCTATAATTAAAGGAATAGGGAATAGGGAATAGGGAATAGGGAATAGGGAGTAGGGAGTAGGGGTAAGAAAATTTAATGTACCTCGTACCCTATAAAAATGTTTCCCATCTCCCCATCACCCCATCACCCCATCACCCCATCTCCCCATCACCCCATCACCCCATCTCCCCATCTCCCCATCTCCCCACACCTCCCGACTCCCTAATTAAGGTAGTTCACTTATTCGCTTCAACCCAGCCGAGTCCTGGTCGTACTCGTCTAGGTCAACGGAAATCGGCTCAACATTCCAGATGTTCTGACCATACTCCCGAATCGTGCGGTCTGAAGAGAATTTGCCCATATTCGCCGCATTAATAATCGACATCCGAGTCCAGTGATGCTGATCCCGATAGGCTTGGGTTACTTGCTTCTGGGTATTCACATAGGACTGGTAGTCTGCCAAAAGCAGGTACTCATCGCTGTACAGTAGGGAATCCACCAGTGGCTTAAACAGGTTAGGATTACGGGGATAGAAGTACCTAGAGCCAATCTGATCGATTACCTGCTTGAGCTCTTCATTGTTGTTATAGTATTCTTGCGGGTTATATCCCTCAGCCTTGAGAGCGTATACTTCCTCAGTAGTTAAACCAAACAGGAAGAAGTTGTCTGCTCCTGCTTCTTCTCGGATTTCAATATTAGCACCATCCAAGGTACCAATCGTTAACGCTCCATTCATGGCAAATTTCATATTGCCAGTTCCAGAGGCTTCCTTGCCAGCAGTGGAGATTTGCTCTGAAAGGTCGGCTGCTGGGTAAACCTGCTCTCCGAGGGAAACCGAAAAGCCTTCTAAGAAAACTACCTTGATGCGATCGCTTACATCAGGGTCATCATTGATAACCTCTGCTACTGAGTTGATCAACTTAATCACCAGTTTAGCCATGTAGTAACCCGGTGCTGCTTTGCCAGCGAAAATAAAGGTTCGGGGCAAGATATCGATAGAGGGATTCTCCTTGATCTGGTTGTAGAGAGTAATGATATGGAGTACATTCAACAACTGACGCTTGTACTCGTGAATCCGCTTTACTTGAACATCAAACAGGGAATTAGGATCAACTTTAATATTGTTGTGTAGCAGAATATAATCCGCAAGGTTGTGCTTGTGCAGCTGCTTAATCTTGCGCCAGCGATCGCAAAACTCAGCATCATTAACAAACTGCTCTAACTGTTTGAACTGGTCTAGATTAGTAACCCAACCCTCTCCAATTTTCTCAGTAATCAGTTCCGACAGTTGAGGATTACTCAGCAATAGCCACCGACGGGGTGTGACCCCATTGGTCATATTAATAAATTTATTTGGCCACAATTCATAGAAATCTTGGAGCACATCCTTCTTCAGCAATTCCGTATGCAGTGCGGCCACCCCATTAATAGCATGGCTACCTACACAGGCTAAATGAGCCATCCGCACAGACTTATCAGGTCCTTCTTCAATCAAGGACATTCGTCTGAGCCGGTCATTATCACCTGGATACTTGGCACGCACATGATCCAAGAAGCGACGGTTGATTTCATAGATAATTTCTATATGCCTCGGTAATAGTTTCTCAAATAGGCTAACTGGCCAGCGTTCCAAAGCCTCTGCTAGCAAAGTATGATTAGTATAGCCAAAGGTGTTCCTAGTGATATACCAAGCTCGATTCCAGCTCAATTTGTACTTATCCAAGAACAACCGCATCAGCTCCGCCACCCCAATTGATGGGTGAGTATCATTCAGCTGAATCGCAATTTTCTCATGGAACAGGTCGAAATTACTATTAGTTCGTCGATAATTATTAATAATATCCTGAAGAGAACAGCTAACAAAGAAATACTGCTGCTCTAGCCGTAGTTGCTTCCCTTGGGAAGTGTTATCATTGGGATAGAGAACTTTCGAGATATTCTCGGAATAGATCTTTTCAGTCACAGAGCCAGCATAGTCACCGCTGTCGAACACCTCAAAATCAAATTCCTCACTGGCACCAGCACGCCACAAACGCAGGGTATTGACCGTATTTTTCTTGTAACCAGGCACTGGTATATCGTAGGGAGTACCCAAAACCTGCCACTCCGGAACCCAACGCACCCGATAGCGCCCTTCATCATCCTTGTAGGATTCTGTCTTACCCCCGAAATTAACCTCAACCGTTAATTCTGGGCGTCGGATTTCCCAAGGGTTGCCGAAGCGTAGCCATTTGTCAGGACGTTCAACTTGAGCACCGTCAATGATCCGCTGGTCAAAGATACCGAATTCATAACGGATGCCGTACCCAACAGCAGGAATTTCTAACGTTGCCAGGGAGTCCAGGAAACAAGCAGCCAAGCGTCCTAAACCGCCATTCCCTAGACCAGGCTCAGCTTCCAGGATTTTCAGGTCATCTAGCTCCAGCCCAGATTCGTGGAGAGCTTGGCTGAGCCGATCATATATCCCCAAGTTGAGCAAGTTGTTAGTGAGCTGGCGACCCATCAAAAATTCTGCTGACAGGTAATATACCGTCTTAGCATTTTTTCTAGTATAGGTTTCTAAGGTTTTAATCCACCGCTGAAGTAGCCGGTCTCTTACCGTATAAGCCAGAGCCATATAGTAATCGTAGGGTGTAGCCAAAAACTGATTTTTACCCTGGATATAATAAAGATTATCAGCAAAGGCTCGCTTAAGGGTTTCCACCGACATACCTGTACGGTCATCTTCTACCTTAACCTTGATTTGTTGTGTGAGGTTGGTAGCTTCCTTCATAGTATGGCTCATCCTGACCAAAAACTTGTCATTCTATTATGAATTCTGTTTGGTGAGAGAGTAAGGATGGACGGTCATTGGTGAATTATCATTCTCTGTAGTAAAATCACCAATTTGTAACACACAGTTCCTACTTGAGTTGATTTTCCTGCAAAGACTGGATCAGAAACAGATTCAATGGGTCTTGACTAATCTCTTTCACATAGGACTCACTGAGATAGGAAGCATATTGGGGTTGTTTAGCAATATAGGTTTTGAAAAAAGCGGTACTAAGTGCCATCAGGTAAGGACGAGCGATCGCAGGATCTGGCCCAATCAATTCAGGTGGAACCGGTAAGACACCCTCTCCTGCCCCACCCAGGTAGGAAAAGTGAGTACCTGCTTCTGTCACCACTAGATAGTTTTCTGGGGTAGTTAGCCAGCTGAAGGGGGTAATTTGTTGTTCTACAGGTGGCGCAAAGATGTCTCTGATACTAGAGACCATCATGACCGGAACCTGAATTTGTGACATCCCGGCTTCACCAAAGATCGGGTTGCTGAGCGGATTAACAGCAATCACTGCTTTTACCCGTTCGTCTCCCAAATTATAGTCTTCTGGGGGTAGTTGAGTACCTCGACACTGGAGTAGCAGGGATACATCTAAGGATAAATTGTTCTGTCGAGCAGCATCACACTCACTAGTAAGCTGTTCAAAATTGAGCTTAGCTCCTCCTAGAGCAAGAACAGTATAGCCTCCGAAGGATTGACCAATTACTCCCACCTCTTCTAGATTCAGCCTGCCAAACTTACTCGGGTCAGAATTAGCTTTAGCGGAAAGTTCATCTAACAAATACTTCACATCCAGAGGACGATGGATGATCGCAGTAGGATTGAGGGGAGTGGCGAAGCCAGCAAAGATTTGATTAATGCGTTCGGAACTAGTACCAATATGCTCCGGGACCGCAACTGCAAAACCGTAAGATGCTAAATGTTTCGCTAGATAGGCAAAGGTATTGCGGTCTGAAGCCAAACCATGGGAGATAACCAGAGTTGGAATCGAGCCTCTTATTGCTCCTTGGTCTGAAGACCTAGGTAGATAAATATCAACGGGAAACGAAGCTTGACGCTCAGAGTTATAAACCTCAAAGGTTTCTTTACGCCAACCTATTCCTCCAGAATTCCTGAGATCTGCTTGTGCTGAGAAATTAAACGATGTTGAGCCTTCTCCCTGTAGTTGTGCCCGATTTTTAATGGCACTAAAGACAACATCATTTACCACAAATAGCCTTGATAGCTCATCAGTAACATCAGAAATTAGTTCCACATCCAGGTAAATAGTTTCTAGGGAAAACTTACGCAATACATTAATAACGCTCAAGCCTTCTGGATCCGAAGCTGCCGAAACTAAAGCACCCCGCAAGGGATAGAAACCATTGCGATTAAAATCTGCTTTTATTACATTCCCCAATCGGCGCAGTAAGGTTTTCCCCACCGGTAAGCGAGTGAACAAATAAACATATCTGGGAGAAATATTAAATCGACTATTTAGTAGAATCCGCAGTGCTGCTAATTGTGTTGGTGTAGCAAAGTTGGCATAATAGGCAAATTGCCTTGTCATTGTGCCATCTTTAGCAAAAATTTCCAAGTCTTCAATCCCAATATTAAATTGTCCAAAGGGAGAAACGAAGAAAGTAATTCGCTCTGCTCCTAGGGCAGGAATTGCACTGAATGTAGATACTAGACTCAAGCCTAGGGATAGGGAAAAGCGAGTTAACCACTGGCGCAGTGGGTTATAATGAAAGGATTGGGTGCTCACTTTAGCTGCTCGGGAAAGACTAGGGGAGTTGGTAATAGTTAAGGGAAAACCTGTGACAAGATCATTAAACATGTACAAAGCTCTCAAGACCAAACTGAAACTGAACAACCAACACAAAACCCTGATGGCACAACATGCTGGTTATTCTAGATGGGTCTAAAACTGGGGACTAGGGCGTGTTTTCAAAGTTTTCCGCAAGATATTAGATCCCCCCCAGCCCCCCTTAATAAGGGGGGAGCCATACTCGCTCATCCCCCTTTTTTAAGGGGGATAATGGGGTATCTCCGAGGGGGAGCCATACTCGCTCATCCCCCTTTTTTAAGGGGGATAATGGGGTATCTCCGAGGGGGAGCCATACTCGCTCGTCCCCCTTTTTTAAGGGGGATAATGGGGTATCTCCGAGGGGGAGCCATACTCGCTCGTCCCCCTTTTTTAAGGGGGATAATGGGGTATCTCCGAGGGGGAGCCATACTCGCTCGTCCCCCTTTTTTAAGGGGGATAATGGGGTATCTCCGAGTTTGAAGACACGCCCTAGCCATTTAGCAATAAGCTTACCATAAATATCATTATACTAGTTATAGTGTTTATTGCATTTATGAGGTACGCTTATCAAGCTCAAAGTCCCCCTTTTTAAGGGGGATTTAGGGGGATCCATTTGTCCCTCATGGAAAAGAGAATTGCTATAACAACTAAAACAGATAAATCCTCGGATATAACAAGGTTAATAGTAATGGGTTTACGGGAAAGACTACTTCGGCGATTTCAAAAACAGGAAAAACCAGAGGAAAAACCAGAGGATATCCAATCCCTCGACTCCCTCGACCAGACCTTAGAACAACTCGACCAGACCTTAGAACAAAAACCCCCTGGGCGAATTCAGTCACTACTGAGCAAATTACCCAAACCAGGAACTCCTAAGGACACCTCAGTAACGGTAAGCAATCCAGAACCAAGCAATACTGACAAAGTTAGAGGTAACATTAGAGGGATACTCAGCAAATTTCAAAAATCTACCACTGACCAAGACATCCCCCAACTGTCCCAAAACTCAGAACCAAGCAATACTGACAAAGTTAGAGGCAAGATTAGAGGGATACTCAGCAAGTTTCAAAAATCTACCACTGAACCAGACATCCCCCAACGGTCGGAAAACTCAGCACCAAGCAACCCTGGTAAGATTAGAACACTACTGGACAAATTACAAAAAAACATCTCCCCCAATGACATCCAGAAAATTGACCAGAGCCTGGATCAGATGAACCGGGGGAGGATAAAAGAAATATTTCACAAATTGCTCCAAAATACCAAGCCAGAAGACATCCAAAAAATTGACAAGAACTTAGAACGGATGAACCGGGGAGCAATTAAAGAAATTTGGCCGAAAATTCAAGCTTTAGCTAAAATGGTCCGGGATCCTAATGCCGCTTGGAAGGGAAAAGCGTTAGCGATCGCAGCCTTAATCTATTTAATATCCCCCTTTGATGCCGTGCCAGACCTAATTACCGTAGTTGGATTAGCCGATGATGCAGCCTTGATCATTGCCGTAGTTTCCACCCTAGCTCAGGAACTAGAAAATTATATGGAAAGACAGGCAGAAAAGATAGCGGAGATAGAAGTCCGCAAGTACAATCGGATTGTCAGAATCAGTTTAATCGGCAGCATTGCAGCAGCCATTATCGCTATTTTGGTCAAATATATCCTAAGTCATACATCATGATTAACCTCTATTATTTATACCGAATTACCGTATTTATTCTGACTACCTATGGCTTAATACAGCTAATCATTAATCTGCTCAAGTACAAGCCATACTATGAAAAAGTTCCAGGGTTTATGAAAAAATACTTTCTTGAGCACGGGAGCATAATTTTAGGTAAAAAGCTCAACGAAAGTCGTCATGATTTAATCATAAATGGCTTACTGTTGCTTGTATTAGTAATGTTAAACATTATTCTATGGATTTTTTAATGGATAGTAAATATGAGGATTATTAAGTTTTAGGGAGTAGGGAGTAGGGAGTAGGGAGTAGGGAGTAGGGAGTAGGGAGTAGGGAGTAGGGAGTAGGTAATGGGCAAAAGGCAAATTACCGATTACCGATTACCGATTACCGATTACCGATTACCCACTAGTAGCTGACCGATAGTATGGGAAAAAACTCCCAATCACTAATGACAAATTAGTCAGTTTATAGTTATTCCCACGAATCTAAATCTAGAGCTTTGGAACCACCTCGCTCTAACTGAATCAATACGTTACCGAGTTGTGACCAAACTAGCCCACTAATAAATAAGGTCATAGGTATGGAAATTGAGTAACACAACCAATAGGGCAAGGCAAAAATTCCTAACCCAGAGGCTAGAAACAGGCAAATCCCAACAGCAATTCCCATAAATGGGAGAAGTAACTGGATTCCTTTAATTTCAGCCAGGGTTTGACTGGATTTGGTCTTATACCATTCCTGTACTTTTTCTTTGAGTGTAGCTTCAAAAGCTAGCCCACAGGTAATCCCAGCAAACAAACCAAAAATTAACAAAAAATAGGGTGGATCTGGCCAAAAATTATACACAAATAACTCCTAATCTTCATGCTTTTAGTGCCTGTGAAGATTATTACAAAAAATGATAGCAAAGGGAATAGGGAATAGGGAATATCAAGTCTGGTTGAATACCCATAATTAAGGAGAGGGTGGGGAGATGGGGAGATGGGGAGATGGGGAGATGGGGAGATGGGGAGATGGGGAGATGGGGAGATGGGGAGATGGGGAGATGGGGAGATGGGGAGGTTTTTATTAAGGGTAATTATCCCGACATGATATAAAAGCAGATCTGGGAGTAGGGAAGATGGTATCAGAAATTATCACAATTCCGACACGGATTGCTAAAGCGGCGAATGCTATCCGGTAGTTGTGGAGATCATAAAATCTTATAGTTTCCTAAGGTGGGCGAGGCGGGGCAATGATTTTTATCCGCGCTGTAACCCACCAAATCCTATAACGTTTGGGAAGAAGCGCTAATTACAATAACAACAAGTAGTGAATACTTAGGAGTAAGTAGTCATGATCAGGAATATCGTTGTCAGCCAGTTGGTCTGACACACTATTTGGTAGTAACAGCAGGAGCTTTGGGTAAAATAGCCCCAATCCCATCACTGGAAATAGTACTTAGTGCATTCAAAGCTACATTGAATAAACGTTCTGGTGGTAAATCATCTTTGACTAAGTTCCACAGACTCTGAATTTCGGCTCCATGGAGTTGGTCATCTTCGGTTAACGCTAACAACAGTTCACGTCGCAGAAACTGACCTTCCTCAGACAAGAGATACTGCAAACCAAGTTGAGCGGTTGGTAGCAAATCAAAGTTCTGATCAGAGCGAGCGATCGCAATCATATTTTCCAGTCGTTCCCACTGGAATTTACCGTCTTTGAACAACACCTCAATCAAACGCCGCCGCATTTGTGGAGTTTCACCGGTAAGCAGACGCTGGGCGACGTAGGGGTAGGAAACCTCGACAATTTTGAAGTTGGGATCTAAGGTCAGTGCCAGTCCTTCTTGAGTCACCAGAGAACGAATAATTAAGGAAAACTTGGCTGGTACCCGGAAAGGATAATCGTACATCAACTCTGAGAACTGATCTGTGATCGTCTTGAAGTTGAAATCTCCGACACTTTCACCAATTGCTTGTCCCAAGACAGCTTCTAAGGCTGGGATAATCGGCTGGATATCTGTGTTGGGTGCTAGGAAACCTAATTTAACAAACGCCTGGGCTAATGATTGATAATCTTGATTAATTAGATCAACGACACAGCTGACAATGGTTTCTTTGGTGTCTTGATCTAACTGATCCATCATACCAAAGTCAATATAGCCCATGCGTCCATCCGGAAGGGCAAATAAGTTACCTGGATGAGGATCAGCATGGAAAAAGCCATGCTCTAACAACTGACGCAAACCAGAGGTGACACCGGTTTTAATCAAGCTTGCGGTGTCTAGTCCTAAGGCTTCAATACGTTCTGTATCGGTTAACTTGAAACCATCAATCCACTCTAGGGTGAGGACACGGATACTGCTGTAGCGCCAGTATATTGCTGGAACCTTCACAGTGGGGTCGTCTTGGAAGTTTAGAGCAAATCGTTCGGCATTGCGACCTTCATTGAGATAATTAATTTCCTCAAAGAGCTTAGTACCAAATTCATCTACAATCAAAGTTAGGTCATGACCGAGATTGAGTGGTAACCAGGGGGCAATCCAGCTAGCTGCCCACCGCATCAAATAAAGATCTAGGGTGAGGATAGGGCGTAAGTTAGGACGTTGTACCTTAACCGCGACCTCTTCACCGGTGTGAAGTTTAGCCCGATAGACTTGACCAAGACTAGCGGCTGCTACAGGTCTTGGGGAAATTTGGCTAAAGAGTTTTTGGATGGAGCGCCCTAACTCTTGCTCGATTATGGACAATGCGATCGCATTGTCAAAGGGAGGCAGCTGGTCTTGTAGTTTGATCAGTTCATCTAAAAAATCTTGCCGAATCAAGTCAGGGCGGGTGGAAAGAGCTTGTCCGACTTTAATAAAGGTTGGACCGAGGTTAGTCAGAAGTTCCCGCAGCTGTGTCGCTCGTTTTAACTTATTCTGCTCAGTCCGGTTGCGCCATTGGTCTAACTTAATACTAAAAACAAAGCTAGCGAAACCCCAGACAATCCTCAGGCAACGCCAAATCACTACCCAAGGTCTGGAACGATAGTAGCGGGCGATCGCTTGTGGATCATAGTACCTTTGGGGTTCATTAGACCGCTGTTCAGGAGATACAAGTTGATGCTGACTCACGCTGAGTATAGGCCTCTCTAAGAAATTTATAGTTTTTTATCTATCTTTTGCGTTTTATTAAATAAGTATACACTTGTACATATACTATAATTCGGTGTTTAAGTCCAATAGTTCATGTAGGGTGGGCAGTGCATCAGACAGATAATGAAGCTTGCAAACCACTTTGGTAGGCACTGCCCACCCTACGATTAATGACAATGGTGCAAGATCTCAGTTTAAGTCCAATCGAAGGTTTAGGGCAGGTTTTGCTACCAGGACAATTGAGAGTCCCATAGAAACCTACACCAGAAACTTGCCCATTTCCTGAACTTCCGATAGTCAATTATGGTCAATTGAGTAGATTACGCTCAAAATAACTGACCAGTCAAAATCACCCCCTCATCCCCTCATTCCCTGATCTGGTCATCTTCAGAGGAACTGGTCACAAATTTCTGCCAAGGTTTACTAGTCCTGTGTCATAGATTTTTTCTAGGTGCGCTTGACCCATTAAGAATTAAATTCCCCACGGGTCCCACCTCTTGATGCATATATCGGTAAAATTGTCAACTTCCATTATTACATTAACCGAGGCTCTAGCTTCGGATTTCAGCTCTGATTTGCGTGTTATCACCGACAGTCTTTAAATTAAAACTTCAGCAGAATCCTCCATGACGGGGCTAAATCAACAAAGCAACAATGGTGTCATATCGATTCCGCTGGTATCGTAGCGAAGCAGCATGGGCAATCTGTTGATTTATCGACGTTGATTTATCGACGTTGATTTATCTACACTATGCTGTTTCCGTGATTGCCCGAACCAAATCGGCACTAAGTACCTGGACAAAAATAAACCTCACTTCTTGATGCAAAGCGCGAGTGGGGGAAACCCCCTGTTCCCTTGCTGCATCGCTGTATTAACTTCTGTAAAGTTGCCAAAAGCCCCTCTGCTCCCAGCTCCGAACGCGCCCCGCGTGGCCCACGGCCTCAGTCCCTGCTCCCTATTTCAACAGTTAATTTTACTTTTGTCCGACTACTTATGTGTCATATGATCGTGCATGATTTGAGACATCCTTTGGCTAATATTATGATATATTTTGATATTTGGCAGCAAACTGAACTTCAAAAAAAACAGCAAAGAAAGACTGAACAAATCTTGAAATTAGCTCTCCAGCTGCGCTCAATGACGGATAACTTATTGATGATGGCGAAGTTACAATCGGGAAAACTTACGCTTAATCGAGACTTGGTGGATATCAATGCACTCGAACAAGAGGTAGTCTTAGATTTCCAAGCCATTGCTCACGATAAAAACATTCAGCTAGTTAGCAATCTACCAGAATCCAGTAAGACTCTTTTAATTGATGCTAATTTAATCCGCCGTGTCTTAGATAACTTACTCTCAAATGCCATCAAATTTTCTCCTTCACAAAGTAAAGTTATACTGCAAGTAGATTATCCAGTAGATCGGGAAACCAAAGCTATAATTCGCATTGCTGATTCTGGACCTGGGATTAATGAAGAATTGCGAAAACGTATTTTTGATAAGTACGATGTGGGAAATTTAATGACTGGAATTTATCAAACTGGTCTGGGATTAACATTCTGTAAAATGGCAGTTGAAGCCCATGGTGGTAGAATATTCGTAGAAAATAATCAACCATCGGGGTCAGTGTTCACTGTAGAAATTTAAGTATAAATTGTAAGCATTCAGCCGTCAGCCGTCAGCCGTCAGCCTTAGCCTTGGCCGTTGGCCACGCTACGCGAATGGCTGAGAGCTGAGAGCTGAGAGCTGAAAGCTGAGAGCTGAATGCTTACGAAATTTAATTAGAAGCTGTAAAAGAAAGACTTCATACTTAATTAGATTTGGCTTCCAGGTTTTCGAGGCGGCTTTTGAGTTCCTGATTATCTTTTTTGAGTTTGTCAAGTTCGTCCCGTAGCTGTTTAAGGGCTTTGTCAGAGCCAATGTTTTTCTGGACTTTCTGAATGGCTTCTTCTGCAATCCGACGAATTCGCCCATCAGGCGTATTCTCTAAAAGCGATCGCAAAATATCCATAGCTTTCGGGGTTTCCATTTTTCCTAGAGCCCCAACTATGGTGACTTGAGTCAAATAGAAGGTTTCACGGGACAGTTCTTCTAATTGCTCCAGGATCGACTCTATTTTATTGGGAGTCTGACCTTTAGAAATGTCTCCTAAAGCTCGAATCGCTCCTAGACGAAGGGGTTGAGGTATGCCAGGAGTGGTATATTCTAAAATTACGTCTAGGGCAATGGGTGAGGATTTAATTTGACTTAAGCCACCAATGGCACCGCTACGTACTACTTCATTCCAACCACTCCGTTCTTGGAGTACTTTTGTCAGCAATTGGATTACTTCATCTTCCCTATCCTTAAGGCTTGCCGAAACCATTCCCCCAAGTGACCTAGCTGCTGAGGCTTCTACGTAGTAGCTGGCATCCCCTTTTTCTAGTAATTGCTTGAGAGCATTGTAGCTTTCTGGAGTCTTCACTTCACCCAAGGCTTGCACAACGGCACGACGCACACGGGGATTTTGATCGGACAAGCCAGCAATTAAGGCGGCTTCGGCTTGATCTAGTTTTACCTTAGCTAATTGTTTGGCTACTTCTAAACGAACACCCCAGAATGATTCACTCTTTAGGGCATCAGACAATGCTTTTACTGCTTCTAATCCTCCCTTTTTCGCCAAGGCTTTCCCTGCATAGATACGGGAGATGGGGTCTGGGTCAAATTTCAGCTGGGCTTTGAGTTCGGCGATTGGGTATTCTAGGGAAACGGTTTTCAGGTAATTATTCCCGTGGTCGAAACTAATCAAGTTAGGTTTTTTCCCCAGTGGGAAATAGAAACTTTGTTCCCGTTCATGAACCCTGACCGTAAATGTCTGTAGGCACGTTTCATTAGACGTTTCCACAGGAGAATCGTCTTCGAGCTGGGTGTAACCAAAGGCAATCGGGATTTTGAGGTCAAATAGCTCACTATCGCTACCCGTGTTACTATCTTTTGCCTGAGTTTGGGTTACTGTAACTTTAGCCAACTGGCTATCCCCATCCCAGGAATAGGCAACTTTGTATTCAGGATGACCGCCTCGGAAGACGTACTGGTCAAATAGGAATAACAGATTACGACCCGTAGCTTTTTCAATCGCCCTTAGCAGGTCAATGGTTTCTACGGTTTTGTGAGCATTATCTTTAACAAAGGTTTGGATTGCTTTCCAGAACAAGTCTTCCCCTAACTCTGCCCGAATCATATGATAGACGCAAGCACCTTTTTCATAAAGGTGCCTATCGTAGAGTTCCATAGCTTCTCGATAGACATGGGTAACCATGGGGCGGCGGTAACGAGAACTATCTTCTGAGATATAACTGCGTGCTTCATTGAGTATGTAGTAGGCAGCATCGTCTTTACCATACTCATGTTCGGTCCAAAACACTTCTGTGTAGGATGCCATGCCTTCCTTAAGCCAGGCATGGGACCAGTGTTTAATCACCACTAAGTCCCCAAACCACTGATGAGCAAGTTCGTGAACCACCAGGCTTTCAGTCCGTTGGTTATCGGTAGCTGCTCGTTCATCAAGCAAGCAACGGTCTGTTAACAGAGTGGTGGAGGTGTTTTCCATACCACCAAAGATGAAGTCTTCTACACAGACTTGGGCGTATTTCGGATAGGGGTAGGGATAGCCAAAGGTTTCACTCAAGAACTCTATCATTCCAGGGGTTTTGCCCATGCTGCGGCGAGCATCCTGCTCTCGCCCCTTCTCGACGTAGTAGTTGACTGGTTTGCCCTGCCATTCATCCCGAATTTCCGCAAAGTCGGCTACTGCTAGAGTCATCAGGTAAGTGGGATGAACTTCTTGCTGCCGCCAGTGGTATATGGTTTCATCCCCGTCTTCTTCTGTAGCAATTAGTTCCCCGTTGGAGATAGCAATCAGGGGTTTTGGCACTCTAACGCGGATTTCGGAGGTAGCAAGTTGACCAGGATAATCGAAACAAGGGAACCAGTAGCGAGAGTCTTCATCTTCTCCTTGGGTCCAAACTTGGGTGGGTTTGTTGGGGTAGTGTTGGTTTGGATGAATGAAGTAAATACCGCGCTGGGGGTTGTCTACACTGTATGCGATCGCAATCTTAATCGCTTTTCCAACAACAGCCGGGTTAAGTAGCTGGATCTTTAGTTGTTCCCCGTCATAGTCAAAGGGTTGGGGGATTTGGTCAACCTGCACTGAGGCGATAGTCAAGTTGACCGCATCAAGTACTAGCTGTTTAATGCCGCGTATTGGGTTGAGGGTGATAGTGCAGGTACCGCTAACGCTTTGGAGGGGGATATCCAGAGTTAAATCCAGGAAAATATGCTCCACTTGTCCTGGGCGGTCAGGATTGTATTGGGGTTTAGCACCAGGTAATTCAAACGATTTGTGAGTTTTGCTTTCGGTATCAAAATACGACTGGGACATTAGTGAAGTTGTAGAACTGAACAGTGTGGACAATGGCGTTAAGTGGAGCTATGGGAAGTTTCCCAAAGGAAAAAGAGTCACCCTTCCTGTAGCGGTCGATTGATATATTTTAAGTTAACTCATCATCAAGCTATTTAGCTGATCACCGCACTACCCATCCCTTGGAACATCAACCATGATAAGAAAAAGTTGATAATAAAAATTGCTAGCAAAGCAGTAACCACAGCAGTGGTGGTAGATTGACCGACACCTTTAGCCCCTCCTGTCGTGGTTAACCCCCAGCTACAACCAATCACAGCAATCAACAGCCCAAACACTACAGATTTAATAGCAGCAGAGAACAAGTCCCAAATTCCTAAGAAGTTACGAGCCGAATCAAGAAACAAAGACTGGGGAATACCATAAAGATTTTGAGCCAGCACCAATCCTCCTACCATACCAGTCACAATGGCGAGAATGGTCAACACTGGCAGCATCAGACAACAAGCAATAACCCGAGGAATCACTAAGTAATCAATTGGGTCAGTCTTGAGCATATACAAAGCATCAATTTGCTCTGAAACGCGCATCGTACCAATTTCAGCAGCAAATGCCGAACCAACTCGTCCTGCCAAAACCACAGCAGTCAACACCGGAGCCAATTCCCTAGCCAAAGCTAGAGCCAAGACTCCCCCAATGGCATTGGTGGCACCAAAATTAATGAACTCTCGTGTTACCTGAATGGTAAACACCATACCGATTACAGTAGCAGTGAGCAGAGCAATTATCAGAGACTCTGGTCCAACAGTTACCATTTGCTCGATAGTATTGCGGCGGTGAATCTTCCCAGTTAGTAGATGAAGTATCACTTGCCCAGCTAAGAAAATCGCAGCCAGTAAACGCTGACTCCATAACCCGAGGCTGGAAGTTTTAGCCATTAATCAATCATTTCCCATCATTCGCTTCCACACGGAAACGCTCAACAAATGTCCGCAACTCTCCCGCCACACCGACCAGGTTTTGCAAAGCTCCAGAAACCCTTTGGGCTTCTTGGGAGGTTTCTTGAGCGGTTAACTCAACGGATTGCATCACTTGGGCAACAGCACGGGATGTTTCAGTTTGCTCGATAGTATCTGCAGTGATGGCACGTACTAAAGCATCGATCCGGTTTGCCACTTGCACAATATCTTCTAGGGATTGCTTGGCTTGTTCTGCTCGTTTAGTACCTTCAATCACCTGTTGGGTGCCTTCTTCCATAGCTGTCATAACTAAACCGGTTTCACTCTGGATTTGCAACACAATGTGTTCAATATCCTTGAGTGCCTTGGCTGACTTATCAGCGAGCTGTCGTACCTCATCGGCAACAACAGCAAAGCCTCGACCAGCTTCTCCAGCTCTTGCCGCCTCAATACTAGCATTGAGCGCTAACAAATTCGTTCGGGAGGCAATGGTAGAAATCGATGTAACAATTTTACCTATTTCCTGGGAAGATTCGGCCAAACGCTTGACTTTACGAGTCGTTTCTGCTACCGTTTCACGAATTTGCAAAATTCCTGCCACAGTGCGCTCCACAGCCTCACCACCTTTGAGAGCAGTAGCCGAGGCTGAGCGAGCAACTTCCTCAGCTTCTCGTGCACTCTCTGCCACCCGCTGAATAGCATCGGTCATCACCTGTACAGAGTTCAGGGTCACCGCCAGTTCCTCAGCTTGCCGTAAAGCATCAGAAGACAAGCAACGGGCAAAGGACTCACTATCGGTGGAAGATTTGGTCACCTGACGGACTGCCTGCTTGACTTGTTGTACAATTTCCCGTAGGTTTTGAATGGTCAGGTTGAAGGAATCAGCAACTGCCCCCAAAACATCAGCAGTTACCTCTGCTTGTACCGTTAAATCCCCTCGTGCTGCCCCTTCCACATCATCAAGCAATCGAATTACCTGGCGTTGGAGGTCTTCTTTTGCCTGTTCTTGCTCTTCTGCCTTTCGTTGTGCTTCAGTCATCGTTGTCAAGATGACTCTAGCCATTTGGTTGAAACTATGGGCTAGCTGACCCAATTCGTCCTGGTAATAAACCGTAGCATGGGCATTGAGATTACCCTGAGAGACTCCTTCAAACTGGGTTTTCAGGTTTTCGGTACTACGTCTAATCTGCCTAGCTGTAATATTACCCACAGCCAGAGTAGTACCAAAACTGGCAACACCAGCGGCTAGGGTCATTATAATACTAGTATTTCGCACGTGGTTTTTGAAGGATGGCTCATCTCGAACCATGTATTGTGCTCCAGCACTAACCGCCGCTACCACCACCATTGAGACCGCGCCAGTAATCAAGGCAGTCATCCAATTCTTCTGGTTGACAGGAGCGTTTTCTATGGCAGCTAGTGGACCTTGGTCAATACTAACAACCAGCTCTTTGTCAATGTCTTTAGTGGGATTATAAATTGGGATTGGCTCGGTGGCACTACTAAGGCTAAATAGCTCCTCATTCCCAGTGGCTGACGGATAATCATGACTGGCTACAGCACTAATACCACTGGTGTTCATCTCCATTGACCCAGTACTTCCCAGTGTTGAGCCAGTAGTGCTTAATACATCAAAACCACTATTGTCATCACTCTGATTGGACAGTGCTTGCTGATCATCAACAGAGAAATCAGGGATTGAATCTAAATCATCATCAAATAGGTCAAACTCATCTAAAAACCCCTCTTTTACCCCTTGATGTGCTTCAATTCCTGACAATATTTCCTCTTCTGATTCCGTTACATCATCCATTGTCCAAGAATCATCATCAAAGGATTCCAAATTAATTTGGTCTGGGCTTGGAGAGTTGAACCCATTGTGATCGTAAGCTGAGTCCAAAAGTTGCTCATCCGAGCCATAGTTTCCCCCTAAATAGGGTTCAGTAGAGTCAGCCGCATCATCATTGAGATATTCTAAGTCCTCTTGATTGTCAGCATAGGCTTGAGTATCCCCAGAAGTTGGTTTCTCAGGTTCCAAAGGCTGCTCGCTGGGAGGGGTATAATAAGAACTTGGAGTCGGGTAAAAATGCCCCTCAAGCTCTTCTGAATTCATTAACAGGGTTGCGGCTTCAACAAAGGAATTCTTTGATTGCTCCTCAAGATCGCTAAACTCGTAATCCGGCAGAGATTCTAATTCTTCTTCACCCAGGATGTTAAACTCAACTGTGCTCGATTCACTAGTTAACTGTTCTGAACCTAAAGAGTGATCTTCGTCTAAATTCACCTCCGGAGACACCATAAATGTTTGTAGACCCTCCTCTTGAGAGAGTTCAGGAAAGTGTCCTTCTGTGCCATTGTAAGAAGTCTGACTACTGACAGCATTAACATCGAGTTCTAAATCCTCAGAGGCAATTTCCCAACTCTCTAAATCCTCACTGTCTTCTTCTAAGTCACTGACGATACTAAAAGGGTCTAGATTAGAAGCAGACTGTAACTCTATGGCTCCTTCATCACTAGTGGAATCTTGAAAAGAATCGTTAAAGGGTGAGGTTGATTCTGAAGCAAAATCATCAACCCCTGTGTTATCCAAACTTAAGCTTTCCGGGTCAAATTCACTGATATCATTAAAATCAGCGAAGTCTTGCCAATTTCCTGCTGTGGGTTCTGCACTCAACTCCTCAGTATCATCTAGTTTTACCTGTGATGTATTGACATCATCATCAGGTGATAACCCAGCCTCCTGATGACCATTTGTAGATTGCTGGGCGTACTCTAGACCGTTGTTGGCATAATTAACAAAATCTGGTTCAGAGGTCAGATTGAGTACTGATTCATACTGTTGGCGAGCCACATCGTACTGCTGTAGACCATAGCAGTAAATATGACCCCGCAGTAGCAGGGCACTGGGTTCATTAGGGAAATCCTCAATCAAACGATCAACAATTGTTGCCGCTTCTTGGTATTTGCCCTGCATATAGGCTTTTTCGGCTTCCCCATACAGCTGGGGGTAATTTATACTGGATGCCATTTACCTCCTCCCGAAGCATTAAAAATTAATTTAATGTTTAATAATAAGGCTCTACCGGACATAGTGTGTATAAAACCGCGCTTATTGCCGACTAGGTCTGATTGGACGTTTTTTTTATAAAAAATCATTCTATTAAAAACTGAAACTCCCGCCACATGATGATTATAATAATTATTTCATAACATTTTTACACAGCAAGTTCGGTAGAGCCAATAATAATTAATCCAACTAATTTTTAATGTTCAATTTTTAATAATTAGTTTTAGGCTGCCCACCTGGCTGAGCGTATAATCGCCACATGATCAAGTAGTCGCAGAACTTGATTAGACTCAATGTCTAGCAACCACTCACCGCGTAAGAAAGGAGCCATACTATCGGCAACATTGGTAGGCATATGTAACTTTTCCACATCCAGCCAGTCTGTACAGACAATTTCTTGAACTGCCAACCCCAGCATAGTGTCTTGATCTTCAATAACAATAACAGGGATTTCGATACGGTCTGTATTTAAAACCGTTTTATCCCCCAGAAACTGACCTAGATCTGAGACCCAAATTACCCGTCCACGTCGATTGAAAGTCCCCAACAATAAAGGGGAAGCATTAGGAATAGGAGTAATTTGTTCAGGGCAGGGGTCAATTACCTCTTTGATACCAGTAGCCGGCAGAGCAAATTCATCACCAGATCGCAGATAAAACCGCAGGTATAGTTCGCCTTCAGGACTTTCCAATTCCTGCAATTCTGGGGCTTGTTCAAGAGCAGAGTCAGTTACAAAGTCCGGATTAGCAACCATTCCCGTCAAATACCAATATATTTATGTTCTAAGTAGCTGTCTAACTGTTCCAATCAACTCCGTTGGCTGAAAAGGCTTCGCAATGTATGCATCTGCACCTTGCTTCATGCCCCAATAGCGGTCAAATTCTTCACCTTTTGAAGAACACATAACCACTGGCACATTCTGAGTTTTAGGGTCAGCCTTAAGACGGCGACAGACCTCATAGCCATTCATGCGTGGCATCACTATATCCAAGACCACTACATCTGGACAAGACTCTAGAATATGTTCTAAAGCCTCAACACCATCACTGGCAACATCCACCTTCAAACCACTACCTTTGAGGAGGTCTGAGATCATCTGCCGTTGAGCAAGGCTGTCTTCTACAACTAAAACTTTACTCATAACTCCTAGCTCGACCCTCGGGAAATAGTAGTGAAATTAAACTACAGCCCGATTTGGGTCTATAAATTAAATCATGATTACAGTATCGCTCATCTATTGGTGGTGATACCAAGAAAGACTAGATTTTTATTGAATTTGTGGAAGCTTCTAGCTTGACCAGTGGGTTTAATTAGGATAGTGTTGGTTAATTAACTGATGGGTTAGACGCCTCTATTAATAAGTTAAAGGCTGACAGAGCAAGATTCTCCCCTTGATCTAATTCTTTGGTCAGGGTATGACTATCTTGGCATTGTTCTAGATCACCTGGACCAAATGTATTTTTCCAAAAGCATCAATAACTCATGATCTCCGAAGGGCTTCGTTAAGTAGTCAGTTGCGCCTACCATCCGGGCTCTGACGCGATCGATAAAGCCATCTTTGCCTGTGAGCATGATGATGGGGGTTTGCCGAAATGCTGTGGATTGGCGTAACATGCCACAAAGCTCATAACCATCTAGGTCGGGCATTACTAGGTCACAGAGGATGAGATCGGGTTGGAGTTGAAAAACCTCACTCAGAGCCTTTAGGGGCTTCTGTATTGCTGTGACTTTATAACCTTTGGCTTCTAGGGTATATTCCACAGCTTTTCCAACTGCGAGATCATCATCAACACAGACAACAGATCGTGTAACTTTCTTCAACTCCCATTGCTCTTCAATGGCTGGCGTATCTGCTTCTTTGGGGGTCACCATTTGGATTGACCCCTGTTGTACATAGGGATAAATAGCCCGAGCTACGGTGATCAGGTCGCGATGGAGATAACGGGACAACTGGCGTAGAGAAGTTTTGCCATCTACCCAACTGCTGATGAGTCTAAAGGATTTTTCGGGCAGTGTAGCCTGTAACTGGTCATGGGCAGTAATCATTGGACACTGATGGGGAGATTGGATATGAGGGCACAATTGCTTCCACTCCTGCACCTGCTTCATAATCTCTGTGACCAATGGTCCTATTTCTAAGGTAGTAAGTTGCGGTGCTAATGCCGGACCAATTTCAAATACAAAGTAGCCATGGTGAAAGCTCAGCAAATCAAAAAGGGTTTCATTAACCATGCTTTGAATAATGCTTCGCCCTTGGTTTGGTGTGATCACATGCTTTTCTAACAAAGCCCAAAGATAACCATACTCTAGAGCATTGGTAGCGGCAATGGACAGACTTTCCAATTCCTTGAGAGCATCATTGGCTTTATAGCGGCGCAGATAATCATGCAGGCGCGACAAGCTCCCATCGCTGTCAGCAGCATAGGCAATCTGGCCATTCAGGAAGAAGACAAACCAATAAGGACCGGGACTTGGTAGTTTTGGCTGCTGGTAAAGTCTACCTGAGGCAAAACGATGACTGCCACTATTGCTAGCCTTGCTACTAGGGTGAGAGCTGTATGCCTCGACTAAGAGTTCCCCGGTTCGCTGACCTAGCTCGATCAGTTGCAGGATGCTACGGATATCAATTTCACTCAAAGTTCCCTGCATTTAAAGACAATGTGCTCCTAACAACCTGTTGATGAATCTGAGATTATGACCTGTCATTGAGTTTAAGGATGCCCATAAACTGGTACTGATCTATCTTTGCTCAAGAAACCGCTTAACTGTACACTGAAAATATCCTAAAAAATTGGGTGAGGCTAGTATAGTTGGTAAGGAATCGCTTCTGTAAGCCAACTGGTGGAAGCTTACCATGGCTGCAGACAGCTAACCATGAGCGAAGTAACTGATTAGGGGTAAGAGTGGGATTTTGACGGTTACTGGAAAATTAAGCTAAGATGTCCAAGGTTCTAGGTTAGGACTTTAAACACCATTGGATAGCATATAAGCATATAAATTAAGTATATTTATTTGAATAGGGATTAGGCACAAGGTAAGAAAGTGATGGGGTAAGATGTTATGTTCAATCTAGCTAGAAAAATCGACCACTAGGGTTGATAAAATCTATGCTTGGGGAAACTAGACAGATTGGGGAAACTAGACCCCCCCTGTGGGAAGATTCCTAAGACTATCCTCATAAATCTATTTTTATTCTGCTAACCTTGATTGACTGGCAGATCAAGTCTGGGAAATACCTTAAAATACCTTTAGTGTCTAAATATACTGAATACCGTCATCCTTTAAAGGACTAATAGCCTTAAGGATCAAAACAAAATCGGTTGACCAATCATCTCCGAAAATTACCACCCTGCAACCCCAAAGGGGTTAAGCGTTCAAATGTGTTAATTAAGAATTGGGCACAATACAATTAAAAGAGGACGATCAGTGTGCTGTATCTCGCAGAGGTAAGAAAGCAGAAAACTGGGTTTATGGGTAGAGCTCAGGCCGAACTCAAACTGCTGGCTTTTCAGCGGACTGACCAGAGTTGGAATAAGGTGTCTGGGGAGGAAGTGCTTCCGACAGAACAAGCCAATAACTTTGGTGATGGTGCGTTGGTGATTGTTAACCTGAGTGGGAATCGACAAATACAGGGGACAATCGAGGCAGCGGGGGGAAGGTTAGTCAATCTATTGCAAAATTTCTCTCGCTTGCTAGAAAAGTCAAAAAACCAGGAAGAAGAAATTGAGCAGTGGAAGCAATCTTTGACCTATCAAAGTCAAGAACTCAACCGTCGCGAGATGGAAATGGAAGCGCGGCTTGAGCAGATGCAAACGATGGAGGAGGATTTTTCCAGAATAGAGCAACAACGCCAAGAACTGGAAACTACTGAGGCAGAAACTGCTAAACTCAGACAAGAATTGGAGCGTAAAAGTAAGGAGCTCGAAGGTGCTTGGGAACAACTCCGGGGACAGCAGCTACGCTTACAAGAGCAAGTTTCAGAGGGTCAGTACTCTGCTGGTTTAGATGCTCAGCAGGCTGGTGTGATTCAGCAATTGCTCAATCGCTTATCAGGAGGAGCAGAATCAACACAATCTGTCTGGGAACCACTGAATCAAGCCTTGGAAGTAGTCAAGCATCAGCATTCGGTGTTGGATAATCACTGGCAGAAGTTAAATGAACAACGTCTATTAGCTCAAAAATTGGAAGCAGAGGTTGAGGGTCAAGGGCAGGAAGTCCAACATCAAACCCGAAAGTTACAACAATTACAAGCATCCTGTGAACAGGCAAACCGGGAAAGGCAAGTGCAGCAAACTAATCTAGAGATCAAGCTCGAATCAGCTAGGATGGTGAGTCTGCAACTCCAAACTCAGGAAAAATTATACCAAGAACTGGCTCGAATGGCAACAACATCAGGGGATGTCAAGATTAGCCAAATGGTGGATATTGCAGCACTAGAAAAAATGCCCTTGGGTGAGTTACAGGATATAGTTCAGAATTTGCAGCAGGATTTGGAAAAAGTTGTACGCTTCGTCAATGACCAAGAAGAAGAACTAACACTCCAACACCAAGGGATTGAAGAACTACAAGAACAGATTAGGGTCGCTAGTGAGTACGATCGTATTAGTCTAGAAACCCAGTTAGCAGATGAGCAAGACCGTTACCAGATGCTGGACAGAACCTTGGTGGGTCAACGCCGGACTCTATGGGAACGAGAAGAAATTATAAATCAGCATCTACGAGTGTTACGACTGCGGCAAGGAATTGTGGATAGTAATGGTCAACAAAACCAGAAAATTGACTTAGGACCAATTTTGATCAAACTAGAAGCACAGTGCAAAAAACAGTCAGATCAATTGCAACAACTAGAACGAGAAATTGAACAGATGCGCCTTAGGGTTAGCCAAGCTGAAGAATTGATCAATCAACAAACCCAAGAAAAGGATGCTAAGCTGGCTCAGGTAAAAAATTGGGAGGAAAGTTGGCTCTCCAATCAGGTGAAGGTCGCTCAACTTTGGGGCAAACTTCATCTCTATGAAGAAACCCTACAGCCATTGCAAGATGGTGTCAATGAACTTCGACAAAAGCTGGATGCGATCGCAAATGCTCTGAATCACATCCAGAAAACAGGTGGTTCTCAACAACAAGCGATCGCTCAAATATCTCAAATCATCAGTAGCTTAAGCCAATCTCCAGAGTTGGCAGCTTCTTAGGTTTAAGGTTTAATATTAAATGTTGTTCGCCCCGTATTCGGTGTAGGGTAGGTTGAATGTTAAAGGTTGAATGTAGTTCGCCCCGTATTCGTTGTAGGGTAGGTTGAAGGAGAAAAATTTCTCGGAAACTAAGAGATAGAAGTGTTTCATACTTAATACTTAATACTTCATACTTCAGTATTAAGAATAATCCATTCCTCTTCTACCAAGGCTGTTACTCCACCAGGAAAGGATGACGTTCGAGAGCGGTTGGGAGCAGCAATTAAACCAGTCACCGCTTCGATTTGCTCAAAGCTGAGGGCTTTGGTTTGGTTTTCCTGAAGGAACTTCCGAATCACACGACGTTGCAGAGCTAGGGGAGCTTGCTGTAATACCAGACGATTTAATCGTGGAGGGCTATTGCTAGCAGGATCTTCCTCGACCGTAGGTACTGCCATGGCTTGCTTTTGGATTTGCTCAGCAGTGTTTTCAAGATATTCCACGTCTGCTCGCAAGATTTCAGCAATTTGGGACAAGGCTGTCTCAACTTGTGGGTTGAAATGGGTTTTCAAATAGGGGATTAGCTCTTGGCGGATGCGGTTACGGGCATAGTTAAGGTCTTGATTGTAAGCATCCACCCAAATGGAAAGTTGCTGCTGCTCGCAAAACTGGAGAGTTTCGCTACGGGATGTGTCAAGTAAGGGACGCACCAGATGTACTCCAGGAGCAAGAGGTCGTTCCCAGGTCAAAGCTTGCAAGCCATCAGTCCCTGAACCTCTGATCAGGTTATAGAGGACTGTTTCAGCGCGATCGCTTTTTGTGTGACCAGTGACAACAGTGGGATAACCTTGAGTTTGGGCAATGTCAATCAGGGCTTGATAACGCCACTGCCGCGCTGCTGATTCGCTCTTTGTCACTTCAGGGGCGGTTCGTAGATGAAATGGAAGTCCCCAACTTTGAGCAATTTGCTGTACATGAAGGGAAATTCCCTCATCATAGGGCCAACGGTGGTCACAGTGGGCGATTCCTAGCTGCCATTTCCACTTGGGCTGTAAATCTAGGAGTAGTTTGGTTAGGCAAAGGGAATCTTGCCCACCGGATACGGCTACTAAGACCTGCTGATTCTTGGGTAGTAGCTTCTTTTGCCGCAGGGTTCTATGTAGCCGTGCATGAAGAGGTGTCCAACTCGGTATCTCAGACATTAGAGTTGTTATGAATAGTTATCCAAAACTTTGACATTTTGAATTTTGTAGGTCATAGATACCCTAACAATCCTATAAATCCTAAACCCTCAAGGTTCTTGAAAGCTTTGAAATCGGCATGTTCACTACGATGCTCCCATGTCAACATTTACCACAACA
The DNA here is from genome assembly GCF_010672095.1 of Moorena sp. SIO3I6. Classification (NCBI taxonomy): domain Bacteria; kingdom Bacillati; phylum Cyanobacteriota; class Cyanophyceae; order Coleofasciculales; family Coleofasciculaceae; genus Moorena; species Moorena sp. SIO3I6. The sequence continues at coordinate 26,718 of NZ_JAAHHU010000084.1, forward strand.
TTTAGCAATAGACTATTATTTAAGCTTATTTAAGCTCATTCATTTCTTGCCAGACATCATCCATTAGGGAATTATCATCACCGTTTTCTGATTCCTCATCAAAGGAAATATCGTCCAGTTGAAACATGTCTTCATCACTATCATCAGACATTTCACCCAGATCAAAATCATTACTACTGTCTGTTGATACTGCTGACAAATCCAGCAAATCTTCTTCCGCTGCTGTCGGTGATTCTAGGAACTCTATATCTTCGTCACTTTCGGAAAGTTCTCCTAAATCAAACTCATCTTCTTCTTGACTGGTTGGGGTTTGTTCAAAACCAATATCTTCCTCACTATCGGAAAAGTCTCCTAAATCAAACTCATCTTCTTGACTGGTTGGGGTTTGTTCAAAACCAATATCTTCCTCACTATCGGAAAAGTCTCCTAAATCAAACTCATCTTCTTCTTGACTGCTTGGGTTTTGTTCGAAACCAATATCTTCCTGACTTTCCGCACTTTCGGAAAAGTCTCCTAAATCAAACTCATCTTCTTCTTGACTGCTTGGGGTTTGTTCGAGAGCAATGTCTTCATCTGCATCAAGTGTAGGTTTCAGTGTGATCTCATCCGAGATAGTAGTTGAGGTATCTTCCTCTAGTGCTTCAGCTACTGATATTCCAGTAGCAGTCACAGCGGCTGTGGCTGCTCCAACTCCAAGGTCGAATCCAGAATCATTGCTAGTTTCTGGCTCTGCAAGGTCTGGCTGTTCTGCTACCTGGGTTGATGTGCTTTGCAATGTTTTACCACCAATAGCTGATATATCATCAACTTTATCCTGAGTCTCGACAAGGCAAAATTCTAGATTAAGTCTTACTTTGCCTTGCTGCCAGTCATTAGCAGCAAATTGCAACACTTCACAGGGAATACCCGATTCGCTAAACCAACTTTCCTGTTCTGGAGTCCATTCATCCCCTAAAACTTCTACCAATTTCTTTTTGATAGCAACTAAGAATTCACCGACCCTAAAGGTACGGTTACCAATAAAGATTTGAGCAGATTCATCCACTGATAGTACTTCACCAACAGCGAGTGGCTTGAACTGATTATCCACGACTATTTTCCCCGATCAAACTTTTCGATAAGCTTCCATGCCTAGAGGGCAGGAGTTTCATTGCCCAACCATGGAGCCAAATATTCCTTTGAGCCAAAGGTCGGTTTCCTAGGGTTAATTCCCCGATGCCTCTAGGCATTAAAGCGGGTTTTAAGTAGAAGCAATTTAGGGCATGCACTCAATCACGGAAATATATAGTTCTTAGAAGAACCAGCCGTAGGAATGTAAGCCTTTACCCAATAGATTGACTCCTAGATAGCAAACCCAGACAACTAGAAGTCCTGTTCCTGCCAAAATTGCTGGTCGGCGTCCTTGCCAGCCACGGGTAATGCGGGCATGGAGATAGGCAGCAAACACTAGCCAGGTAATTAATGCCCAGGTTTCTTTTGGGTCCCAACTCCAGTATGAACCCCAAGCCTCGTTTGCCCAAACGGCACCGGCAATAATCCCAATGGTGAGCAGAGGAAATCCCAGCCCAATAATACGATAGCTGATATTATCGAGAGTGTCGGCAATATTTAGCCTCTGGGGTGACAGGGTGGGTGCTGTGGATACCGATGGTACGGGTGAGTCGGGGGTAGTGACTAAATCTAGCACTGCTGTAGTACTAGCTGCATTAATCTCTCCGACTTCAGCTAAAGGGGATGAGGTATCAGAGGTAACTAGAGGCTGAGAAATTGCTTGTTTACCGGTGCGCTGTAGTTTAAAATTGGAATTCCCTGGTAAGTTATTCGGTAAGTTAGTCTTGCTGCGATAGCCACCAGTCCCGACAGAACTCCCCCGCAGTTCCACGTTCTGACCACGGGTAATCACTAAAAATGCGATCGCTACCAGGGAACCCACCATCAGGGTGGCGTAACTGAGCATCATGATGCTAACATGCATCATTAACCAATTGGATTTCAGAGCAGGTACCAATGGAGCACTTTCCTGCATATCTGGTGGTAGGGATAGAGCCGCAAACGCGGTAATTCCCATGGCGACTGGTGCAGTAGCCACCCCTACCAATCGGCTGCGACTCATGTTTTCAGCAATTAGATGAACTGTGGTAATTCCCCAGGTTAGGAAAAACAGGGATTCATAGAGATTACTGATCGGGAAATAGCCTGCCTCTAGCCATCTTGCTCCGAGTAGGGTAGCAGTGCAAAGGTTGGCGGTTGCCATGCCTGATGTTCCTAAGGCTGACAAATAAGGGATTTTAGGAAAAGCGGCTCCTACCCAGTAAATTAACATCGTCACAAAAAGGACGAAAAAGGCAATATTATCTAATTTGTTCTGGAGTGTAACCAGATCCATACAGCGTTCTCTCTCAAGTCTTGTATAAAGCTTATATTATTGCAGCATTACTACTATCCTATCCGTTCGATGTGCCCCTTTTGATAGAGTTCTAGTGCGTTATAGCGCTACGCGCAAGTCAAAAATCGAAATAAATGTAAGGGAGACCACTCTGAGGAGCAAACAACCAAACTACGTAGAGACCTACTGGTACCAACAACAACTTCACCGGCCAGTTGAGTTGTAATTTCAGACCCCTTCGGATAGT
>NZ_JAAHHU010000840.1:0-2109 GCF_010672095.1 Moorena sp. SIO3I6
TTTGTATCTTGATGGTGTTCCTTTGATGAAACGACTCCTTTATGCTCGTTGCTCTACTACTGCTCCCACTACTCTTCCGATAACTGTCTAAGACTTTATCCTTAGTCTTCCTAAAAGAGCCGCACCCAATTCATTTAGGATTGGTATAAAAGCTAATTAGGGGTTTGAGCACTCAGAAATTTAGAGGCTAAATGATGTTAAATATCGTTATATCAATTCCCACTAATTTTCCCATCAATTAACCGATGTTAATGTTGATTTTTTATGTAGGAAATGACCTTTATGCCCTGGATAGTTCTCAGGTCGTGGAGGTAATTCCCAGAGTCAACCTCCGAAAAATACACCAAGCTCCTGACTATGTGGCTGGTTTGTTTAACTACCGAGGTGCAATTGTGCCAGTCATCGATCTGTGCCATTTAATTCAAGGTACTCCCAGCTGCTCCCACTTAAGCACACGGATTATAATGGTCAATTATATTGCCAAAAATAATACTCATTACTGCATCGGTTTGATGTCAGAAAGAATCACAGAAACCTTAAACAAACCAGATACTGAGTGGGTCGATGCCGGAGTAAAAATAAATGACGCTCCTTATTTAGGAGAAATGATTATGGATGAAAAAGGCATGATCCAACGAATTCGGCTAGAGTATTTGTTATCGGAGTCCCAACAGATATACTTATTACCTGGAGCAGAAAATTAAAAACTACCAATTAACTAACAACTAACTAACTAATAGTAATGATTCAGGCGACTATTGAGGCTTTACTAAGAAAGAAAATCGGTTTGGATGGCAGTACTATTGGTTCTAGGCAGATTGCTAGAGCGATAGAAACCAGACGATTGGCTTGTGGCTTACCGGATCAGCAAACGTATCTGCAACAACTGCAAACCTCACCTCAAGAACTCGAATCACTGATTGAAACGGTCGTTGTCTTAGAGACTTGGTTTTTCCGGGACAGAAAACCCTTTGGGTTTCTGAGTCGTTACGTCATATCTGAGTGGTTGCCCAACCCCAACTACCCCATCCTGCGGATATTAAGTATACCCTGTTCTACAGGAGAAGAACCTTACTCCATTGCTATGACCTTGCTGGATGCGGGTTTGACTCCTAATCAGTTTCGAGTCGATGCTATTGATATCAGCAAGGAAGCATTGCACAAAGCTCGACGTGCTCTCTACAGCAGGAATTCCTTTCGGGGCAACCAACTACAGCAACAAAAACGCTATTTTAAGCAAACAGCAGATGGTTATGAATTATGTCAGTTGGTGCGCAATACCGTTAATTTTAAGCATGGTAATATTCTAGACCCCTTGGGCTTGGCTCAGAACAACTATGACATTATATTCTGCCGCAATTTATTGATTTATTTGGATAAATCTTCCCGGTTCCGTGCTATAGAACTCTTAGATCGCTTATTAATGCCTAAAGGTTTGCTGTTTGTGGGGTCTGCTGAAACAGGAGTAAGAACTACCAATCGATTTGTGTCAGTTCGCTATCCCTTTGCTTTTGCCTATCAGAAGGTGAAAGATCTTAGACAACCCCAGACCAGGAACTCTCAACAGGGGCGCAGGAGAAATTGGGAAACCTCATCGTCACTCCCGAGTCATAAGTCCCCAGTGACGCTGATCCATTCTCTCTATCCAATACAAGGGCAAAACCAGGACCAGGAGCAAGACCAGGAATACCAAACAAGATCATCTTCCCCCTCTGCTCTGGTTAATCGACAGTCTAAAGGAATCAAACAATCCTGCTTACAAAGGGAGCTTGAAAAGGGACAAGAATCCTTGCTTGAAAAAGCTAGGAGATTAGCTAATCAAGGAAATTTGGAGGAAGCGGTGACACTGTGCCAAACTTACCTAAGTCAAAATTTGACTAGTGCTGAGGCTTATGTGTTACTCGGAGAAGTCCATCAGGCCTTGGGCAATGACGAGCAGGCTGAGCAATGCTTCCAGAAAGCGGTTTACCTGAAACCGAATTCCTACGAAGCACTCTTTCATCTGGCTTTACTTCAAGAAAATCGTGGGGATCTGGCTAAAGCTACGGTAATCCGACAGCGAATTCAACGACTACAAAACCTAAAAAGTCAATAGCAACAGGGGCTACT
>NZ_JAAHHU010000841.1:0-2109 GCF_010672095.1 Moorena sp. SIO3I6
TACCACTGATCTTGCCTATGCAACGGGGGAAGTTGGCTGACAGAAACAGTCCACACCTGACGGACTTCGATACGGTGATGTCCACTCTCTATGGTTTGGTCATAGTCGTAGTCAATGCCTTGCCATTGCTGGGCTTGGGCTTGTTCGAACCAACTCGACCCTTGCTGACGAAACTTACCTTGATTACCTTTGAGTGCCAAAACATAGTCTCCTTCCGCCAGCTTGAAATGCCTGTGCAACTTCGATTTGAGTTCCCATCGCATCGAGGGTTACCACCGTTCGTTTTAAGTTGAGCAATTTCAGCAACTTTGGTACTGCACTATCTTATTGGGCTTGTGATCCACCTTTTGTTGGGCTAGCACCAGTCCATGCTCACTGCTCCAGGCGCTTACACTATGCAGAGCTTTGAGCTTCCCTTTTCGGTCATAGGAACCTCTCTTGGTCTTCCCATCGATAGGTCGCAGCTGTAATCCACACCTGCTGGGTTAGCTCTGCAACCCAACTGAGAAATCCCAACTCCCGTGGTCAAGTCGGTCCAACAAACCTAAAACTCTTCCAATCGTGTCATGGGACGGTATGCCATTGGGCAACTCTAAAAACCTTTCCAACCACGATTGCAACGCTAATCCGTAAGTCTCTATCGCAACACATCCATCGGCACCACATAACACTGCTAACAGGGACACAGTGACAATATCGACCAAGTTATGCTGTCGTGTTCTTGCCACTCGGGGGTCTTCTAGGTGTTTAAAATTTTTCAGCACACTACGCTTGAGCAGCTTTGCCTCTTTTTCCTCCCTGGGGCTCAACGCCTTTTTAACAAAGCCTTTTGCCATCTTTTGCTCCCTGACATTCTAGATTTATTTACATTAACAGCTAAGGGTGATTCTCAGGTGAGCACAACTTCTCTATCCTCTCAAATCTATTTAATCTTACTTTTGTCAGTCAAATATGATACAAAATTAGAGGCGATTACCCTGGCATATAAAGAGTGATTTGTCAAAAAAATTTAGATGCGTTTGCCCTGGGTGTTCAAATTGGCAAAATTCCTGTACTGTATTATATCTCTTGCAAAAGTATTTTTTTGATAGTGTTTGCGTCAATTCTTGTCCACTGTTCCGGTGATCCGCAGATTCGCTGTTCCCGACAACTGCCGCAAAGTCTATTGATATCCGGATCAGCCAAGAGACTTGAAGTCACACCAGACCACCAGGGTTGTTCGACACAATAGTATACCTCTTGCAAAAGTCTTTCGTGGTATGATAGAAAGCTTAGTGATTTTTGATTTAGTCTACGCTTAAGACTAACCAATTTGCTTTGTACTCTCTTTGTATATAAGCCTAGGGCGTGTCATCAATCAAAATGTTTGACAGAAGTAGCTTGATAGGATATTCGTGTAAATCCTGCAATCACAATAGGTGGGCATAAATGATTATGAAACGTTATGGCTGGCGAGATGACCAGTGGGAAAGGCTCGAGCACCTCTTACCTGGTAAAGAGGGCGACCCTGGTGCTACGGCCATTGACAATCGATTATTTGTTGAAGCCGTTTTATATCGCTATCGTGCCGGAATTCCCTGGCGGGATTTACCGGAGCGTTTTGGGGATTTTCGCGTCATTCATACCCGGCATACCCGTTGGTCTGAAAAAGGCGTTTGGAAGAAGGTTTTCGATGTTTTAGCCGAAGACGCTGACAACGAATATGCCGCCATTGATGCAACCATTGTGCGTGCCCATCAACGAGTGCGCTGGTGCGAAAAAAAAACCTGATGATACCTGCATTACCCAAGCCATAGGCCTAAGCATTGGGGGACTATCAACCAAGATTCATGCTACAAGCGATGCCTTGGGCAATCCCACAGGATTTCATCTAACTCCAGGCCTTGCCCACGATTTACAAGGCGCTGACGTCTTGTTGGATTCCATTGATGAGATTGGTGCGCTACTTGCTGATAAAGCCTATGATGCAGAACAACGTGTGCGCTTAGGGCTTGTTAAAAAACAACTTCATGGTTTTAGAATTAGACAAGGGAGTCTAATATCAGAATCGGAGTACTCATATGGGGAGGCAAAACATTAATCAGTGCAAGTGTTGGGAGTGTCAGCAGG
>NZ_JAAHHU010000842.1:0-2101 GCF_010672095.1 Moorena sp. SIO3I6
TAGAGTGGGCATCCTGCCCGCTCTACTCCTATTCAAAAAAAGATTCAGCAACGCCACTCATATTAAACAAATGGTTACTTTTTTATTCATACAGCTTTTAAATCTATTCAGATTCTACTATGGATGAAACTGGTTGTTAAGGATTTTCGTGCGAATGAGGAAATAATGTATTAGAAATTGACATAGGTTTTTAGATAAGAATCGGCTTATCAACTGGTTGAAGTGTTGGATACAGGCTTTGCCACCATTCACCAGCCCGACCATCAGCAGGAAAATCAAGACTTTTTTCTAATTAACTTGAAATATTCCAACTGTTTTGATTTCTTTAATTACCTCTGACTCTTCACTCAAAGGGGACATCAGCTCTGCTATCAGTCTGTTTCGTCGTCCCTTTAGAACTTAATAGACTTCGCGGAAGTTGTCGGGAACAGGGAACAGTGGATAAGAATTGAGGTAAACACTATCAGAAAAATACTTTTGCAAGAGGTATCTGTTAATTAATCTTCACAGAAAAGGTACCCTTAAGGGTACTACCAAGCCAGATTATTCTCTAATAAGATACAAATGTATCGATTGAAATCAGTAATGAAACTCGCTGCTCACCAAATGTCTGGTATTTCCGCTGAAATTGATGCCTATCTCAAAGCCCACCATGAAATTGGGTGGTTCTCAGGGGCGGTTATCGTACTCAAGGCCGGTAAAACTGTCTTTACCAGGGGGTATGGCATGGCTAGCCTAGAGTACCAGCTACCCAATACCCCCCAGACTAGATTTCGGTTGGGGTCGGTGACAAAGCAGTTTACTGCTGCTGCGATTCTACAACTCCAGGATCTGGGATTGGTTGATGTACAGGCTCCTGTTTCTACCTACTTGCCAGATTATCCCCATGGGAATCGCATCACCTTGCATCACCTGCTAACCCATACGGCGGGCATTCCTAACTATACTAGTTTTCCGGATTATACCCAATGGATAGCTTTACCGACGACCCTTGAGGAGTTGATTGCCCGCTTCCAAGACCTCCCCTTGGAATTTGAGCCGGGAAAAGAGTTTCGCTACAGCAATTCAGGCTATGTTCTGCTGACCCAGGTGATTGAAACCGTATCGGGTCAGTCCTATGGCGATTATCTAAAGGAGCATTTGCTCCAGCCTTTGGGGATGGAGAACACAGGTTACGAGTATCCTTTGGCGGTGATTGATGGCTTGGCAAATGGTTATCAGTTCACTGATGACGGCTATCTCAAGGCAAGCTATATTAATATGTCCGTGCCACAGGGAGCCGGAGGACTATATTCCACGGTGGAGGATCTGGCTCGATGGAATCAGTTTTTGTTTGACCATGGGGTAAGAGATGAAACGATCTTAAGGGATAAGGCGATCGCTACTATGACCTCTCCCTTAGTACCGAAGAATCCTGACGAAACTCCCCATCTGTTCTATGGCTATGGATTGGAAATAAACAAACAGCCCAAGCATCAGCGCATTGGTCATGGTGGGGGAATTAACGGCTTTGTGACTAATCTGGAATACTACCCAGACCAGGATGTGAGTGTTGCTGTGCTCAGTAATGTACAAACCGCCAATATAGAGCAAATTTCCCAGGATTTGGCAGCAATTGTGTTTGGAGAACCCTACTCCAAAGCCAAAGTTTCTGAGGTAGATCCGTCTGTATACGAGGGCTATATTGGAACTTATCAGGTTGCTCCTGAGTTCCAGGTAACTGTAACCACCCAAGCCAATCAATTGCGGATTCAGGGAACAGGGCAGTCTATCTTTAACCTTTATCCTACCTCCGAAACTGAGTTTTTTACATGGGTCATTGATTTGCGAGTTGTCTTTAACCAAGGCTCAGACGGCACGGTGGAAAGCGTGACGCTGCTGCAAAACGGGCAGGAAACCGTTGCTCCTAGGGTAGATTGAGAGTGAACAGTTTTAATGTAATCTTCTAGATCAATCCCTGTAGTCCATAGTAGCTAAAGTTTGAAGTTTTCCATGAAAGCGATGAAGCTTCGCTTCCGCTAAGAGCGATCGCTCTTAGCGGAAGCTTTCTTATTTTCAATCTATTCAGATTCTACTATGGATGAAACTGGTTGTTAATGAA
>NZ_JAAHHU010000843.1:0-2100 GCF_010672095.1 Moorena sp. SIO3I6
TTCTGTTGTATCAGCCTAATTTCAAGCTGCTAACTTCCCCTCTACACCAGCAGCCCCAGACCTCAAAGCCGTCAGATAATGACTACCCTAAAAACCAATCGGAAGTTCGGCCAATCAGCAATTCGGTCTTCTCAGCATGATGAGTGTTTTTCATAGCAATAGGTTGTACAGCAAATTCATAGCCACTTGCTATATCCCTGATTTCTTCTACATTGTCATAGCTCATCAAAAAATCCCCTTCCAATTGGCTAGCAAGTTTAAATACAGCTTCATGATCAACTGCTGAATAGCGATAGAGCCTGCGACCAGCTTTTAAATAAGGTGGATCAATGAAGTAAATAGCATCGTTGCGGTGATAATTTTGCTCACAAACCTCAAACCCATCCCCGGCAATAAATTGAATTTTTGTCCGGATTTTATCAATGGAAAGTATACGCTTTTTCAGGGTTTCGGGATACCAGCGTGAGGTGATTCCTTTCCCATTTTCCCCATTTTTCATAAAGCTAGTACGATCATTCGATCTTGTAGGATGCGTTAGTGATAGCGTAACGCATCATTAATTCACGGTTAGTTTGCTAAGCACAGAAGTGCTGGATTTCTTGAGGTTGCTCGGTTTCCTAACCATTGATCACAGCGGATGCTCTGGGCAGTGGATTCTCTACTGTAGCAGTAATTCTGTCACCCCAGCACCAGGGGAGAAGACCAAAAACATAACAGACTACCCTCACCGCTATTCAGAAGTCAGCTGTTGGAGACTTTGCCATTTCTGAGTCAGAACGACTCATTGAGGATCAACGAATCCCACACCATTGACTGAAACGGACCCGAAGGCGAAAGGATTGGCTTTTCCCAGAGTGGGTCTCGCGCCGCTAGCCTCAATGCCGTTAGCCTTCCATCTATGGGTGTGCTTCAAAGCTCACTGTAATTGATAAGCTGATTAAAATCTGAATAAATAAGTGTTTGTGGTATGGTTATTCGAGCAATTTTTCAGTCTACCAAAGTAGAAGATGCTTCCTCTCCATATGACACCATTCATTTGAAAGTTTTCTATCCAGCCCTGATGTCAGGCAGCGATCAGGAACAAAATATGGGTATTGTTCCTGCTGATCCTCAGCAGTCTCCCTTCAAAGTCGTCATTTTCTTTAATGGCATAAACTGTAGTCCTGAAGTATATCAGTGGCTTGCTATTAAGTTGGCAGAACGTGGGCTTGTGGTTGTCACTTTCTCCTGGGTTGCCCAAAACTTACCTGGTATAGTAGGTCTGACTCCAGGTGTTGACATCGCAATGTTGAATCCAAACACCTATGGTTCAGCTCCAACAGCCTCTGCTTTACCAAGCCTATTGGTAGCATTAGAGGAATTACAACTTAACGGAGTTCTAGCTGGCCTGCTTGATTTAAAACAGATCATTCTAGGAGGACACTCCGCTGGGGGCAGAGTTGCAATTGAAAGTGCAAATCCACGCTTCTTTCCACAAATTGTGGCTTCTTTTGCCTATGGTGCACATACAGCAGGAGGGAAGCAACTAGGATATCCATCGGGCACAATCTTGCCTTTACCTGATGCTTTACCATTAATGCTGATTGGAGGAACCTGTGATGGAGTTATTGCCAACAGCAGCCATCGCTATGGAGTGACTTGGGAACAAGCAACCACTCCAGTGTTACGCACTTTTAGGGAAGCGATCTCAGCAGGCAGAGACGATAGTTATCTGCTACTTCTAGAGGGAGCCAATCATTTCTCTATTGCTTATCCATTTGATTCCACTACTGGTAGACCTTTCCTAGACTATCCAGCATCTCAACCGGAAGACCTACTACGGAATTTGCTAGCAGAAACAATTGGTTTATTCATTGATGCTCATGTTTCCCATCAACCTCAAGCTTTGTCAGCAATCAATCAATACTTATGTTCTGAGAACCCTTTGATTGCCTCCTTTGAGCGGAAGTAATGTGAAGTACCCCAACCTGCTTCGCTGAGGTTGGGGCTTCCAATTCTCAGGTCAACTCAGGGACGGTTTTATTCGTCTTTCGGGCTTCCCGCTTCATCCGCCGATGCCTCAAACAGCAAGCTGCAATACGGTCTTACTCAGCGTCCACA
>NZ_JAAHHU010000844.1:0-2093 GCF_010672095.1 Moorena sp. SIO3I6
ACATTCTGATTAGTCTATGCTACAATCTTTTGTCGTAGATGACAAAGATAAACATGATCATCTATGAGATGAAGTTAGAATTCAAAAAATACCCATACAAAAGCTTGGATTAAGTCATCTGTACTGGACTTCACTGGTAAGTCCTGTTCATGTATTTGAGCAAAATTTTTTTTTGATCGCCAGAAGTAATTAATTCTCGTTCAAACTACTTTTTCGGAGTTCGGTAAGCTCCTCTTTTAAGGTGACGGCATGTTTACTAAGTAACGTCGGAATATCCCTCCCCATACGGATAAAAGCAGCGATGGCGATGCGTTTTTCTCCCAAGGCTTCATAGACAATATAATGTTCTCTAACAGGAAATAAACACAGAGAGCTATCCCCTGTCAGCTCCTGGCGTTTCGCAACTTTTTGATGCTTAAGGGCGATAAACTGTGCTGCTTTTTTGAAGATAGTTTTTCCTAGCCACAATCCCGATTATCTTCCTGTAAAATATCCAGGATGGATTCCGGGACAAATTCTTGATTCCTAATTTCCCGTAGCCCTTGGATAATGTCGGACACAATCAAATAGTCCTTCATATCCCGACGAATCAAATCCCGGATGTATTCACTAGGCGTTGCATAGACATCATCATCGCTTGCCCGCATATCAACATAGCGGCGTAGTTTATCGGTGAGCTGGATATTCAGGCTGCTGCTCATTGCGATTCTTTGTAAGCGAAGAAACCTTTCAACACTCTAGCATTAATGGCATTAAACAACAATATTTGCCATTTGCTATATTCACACAAAATAAACAACATTCCAGGGCGCACAGCGTAGTAGGGTGCGTTAGGGACGGGCGAGCCCTCATTTTTTCGGTAGCCAGTGTTAGGATAGTCCGTACCGTAACGCACCACCGGGTCAAACTGATAGCTGATAGCTGATAGCTGATAGCTGATAACTGATAGCTGAAAGCTTACCACTAGATTTTTTTAGCAATCTGAAGAACAGAGAGATAAGACGTTTCGAGACTATTACCCACTTCTAGCTCTAGTATTTCCTTCACCCCTTGAAACAAAGACTCTCGCTGCTGGTGGTCTAAAGCTATATAAGGTGATAAAGTACTCAAAAGCGCTAGATAATTATCAATACTATAGGTAACGTTACATACCAACTGTTCCGATACTAAGTCTTGGAATTTCCCGGAATTAATAACAGTTTCTGCAATTTTGCTGAGGTTCTGTTGATGAGTTTCTATCTCTTCACAGGGTTTCAGAGAGGGAGCGTAAGTTTGATAGACCTGATTCAACAGTTGGCAAACTTCATGGTTCGGTTGAGGGGGAGTATTCCATAGCAAAATCAGAAACCCATTCTCTTTTAGAGCATCAGCTGCTTTTTGATACCGGATCTCTTGGGCAATCCAATGAAAAGAAGTGGCTGCTAACACAGCATGGAATTTACCAGTTTCTAGCTGCCATTCTTCAAAGGTACTATTAATAAGTTCTACATCTGGATATTGGCTACAGTTATGTCGCGCTAGCTGACAAGATTCCTGGCTGGGTTCAATAGCAACTATAGAGAAGCCCAAGTCAGCAAATGCTGTCGTAGCAATCCCCGGACCGCATCCCACTTCAAGAATAATGGCATCGGAAGGAAGTTGGGCTAACTCCACAGCACGGTTAATCAGTTGCTGAGGATAGCGTGGTCTAGCCTGGTCGTAGGCTTCTGCAACAGAAGAATACCAATTTTTTTTCTCTTCCAAGTCTTTAGACTGGATAGCATTAAGTAGTTGTTTAATATCTTTCATCGTAAGCATTCAGCTATCAGCTGTCAGCCGTGAGCTGAAGCTCACGCTACGCGAACAGCTTAACATAAACCTCAAAAGGTAGAATTTAATAGTTCGAAATTAATCAGAATTTAAAGTCTCGGGAAAAGCCCAAGGCTGACGGCTGACGGCTGACAGCTGAATGCTTAAATTTACTATCACCCTAGTCCAACTAACTTTTCGCTCAATTCCCACAAGCGCTTAGCTTTAGAATCATCCATTGCTTCATTAGAAACTTCTTGAACAAAGGACTTACGACCTTCTTTTTGTCGATTACCCCAGCTCCA
>NZ_JAAHHU010000845.1:0-2092 GCF_010672095.1 Moorena sp. SIO3I6
TAAGTTGAGCAAGATTTGCAGGTAGGGTAAAATGATGGGATTGAAAGCCCAACCAAACAACAACAATCCTAGGGTGGGCATTGCTGAGTAGAATTGTAGGGTGGGAATTGCTGATAAAGATCATTATTGAACACCGAGCAATTACATGGGCAATGCCCACCAATGCCCAAACAACCCAAGAGCCATAGTTTATTGACCATAATTTTGACCTTGAGATACCTTTTTATTACCGATTAAATTAAACCATGAAAGAAAAACTCGAACAACGCTTAAAATCCCTAAAATCAGAATATGAAGCTGGTCAAAAAATGCTAGCCGAACTAGAAGCCAAACAAGCCAACCTGCGAGAAACCTTACTCCGGATCAGTGGCGCAATTCAGGTAATCGAAGAAACCTTAGGCCAATCAACTGATACAGGGGAAAACAATACTCAGCCATCGGAGGTAGTTGGTGCTCAAGTAGAGTAGGGAGTAGGGAGTAGGGAGTAGGGAGTCGGGAGTCGGGAGTCGGGAGATATATTGTAGGGTGGGCATTGCTGATTAAGATCGTGATTGAACCCCGAGCCATGAAATGGGCAATGCCCACCAATACCGACCCAACAATTAGGGAGTCGGGAGTGCGATCGCTCTTTTTCTAACCAAACTTAACTAGAGGTATTTGCGATCGCAATTTCCTGCTGTTGGAAACAGGCAATGCCCACCCGACAAGCACTGGAAAATGCGTTCGCGTAGCGTGGCCAAAGGCCAATCGCGTAGCGTGACCTGCATGTCAATCGCTATCAACTTGGTGGGCATTGCTCAGATGAATTCTGGCAGGTAGGCGGCTTGGAAACCGGCAATGCCCACCCTACCAAATATGTGTTCTTGCTTCTTGTGTAGGATCAAGATAACAACAGAGTTCTCAGACCGATCATGCAACTGGAAGATTATTTTGTATTTCTTGCCCCTAATGATATCCGAGTCAGAGGCACAAGAGTAGGAATTGAAACTATCCTCTATGATTTTATCCATCGTCAGCGTACTCCTGAAGAAATCGCGCAAAGTTATCCCACCCTGGAACTAGAGCAAATTTATGCTACGATTCTGTATTACCTGCACAACCACGAAACTGTCAGTACTTACCTGACTAATTGGTTAGACCATGGTCGTAAAATGCTAGAACAACAGCAGCAAAACCCTTCTCCGGTTGTGGTCAAGCTGATGCAACTCAAGGCTGAACGAGAAGCGATCAAGAAGGGAAATGACCATTAAGTATCTACTGGATGAAAATGTTGATCATATCTATCAAGCTCAACTGCGACTGTACAAACCAGACTTAGTGGTGTTGGTAGTTGGTGGTTTGGATGCTCCCCCCAAAAGAACCCTCGATCCAGACATTCTCTGCTGGTGTGAAGAAAATGACTTCGTACTTGTAACAAATAACCGCAGCACTATGCCAGTACATCTAGTGGATCACCTTGCCCAAGGTCGTCATATACCTGGGATTTTAATTCTCAATCCTAATTTCAGCATTGGTCAAACCCTTGATGAATTAATTTTGATTGCTGAGGCATCTTTTGACGACGAATATCAAGATCAAATTATTAATCTACCTCTGTCCAAACTGAGATGATGCCATTGTTGTTAAGGAGAATTGTAGGGTGGGCAAGGCTCTCGGAAGATCAAAATTGCCGATTAATGAAATGGGCAATGCCCACCAATACACAATAATCTTTGGATGGGCAAAGAGTGATGTATTTCATGGGAAGGATTGGGAGCTCGGTTGGTGGGCATTGCTCAGATGAATTCCGGCAGGTAGGCGAGTTGGAAACCGGCAATGCCCACCCTACAAGCTGCTAGGATATAGAGAAACCTGCTCCTACCAACTAATTGCACCTGATAAAAATCCAGAAGAGAAATGAGTGAAAGCCCGGTGTTACCAATTAAGATTCCTAAGGAAGAAATAGAGCAATTTTGCCAGCGTCATCATATTCGCAAATTGTCTTTATTTGGTTCAGTGTTGAGGGATGATTTTACACCGGAGAGTGATGTGGATTTTTTAGTAGAATTTGAACCAGGAAAAACCCCTGGTTTTTTTAGGTTAGCCAGTATGG
>NZ_JAAHHU010000846.1:0-2089 GCF_010672095.1 Moorena sp. SIO3I6
ACTTCAAGCCTCGTAAGCTTGGTTTAGCAATAACCACTTTCGCTGCCCTAGGATTTTCCATGTCTGTGCCTGCTGCTGCAGGAGAATTTCGTACCATTAACGGATTTGGTAACAACCTAAATGATCCGACATTGGGTCAAGCGGAAACACAACTGCTTCGGCTGCTAACTCCTGCTTATGAGGATGGCTTCAACGCACCAAGAATAACCGGTTCGACCGGCAATGTTCTGCCTAACCCCCGTGACATTAGCAATACGATTGTGCGCCAGACTGAATCCGTGCCTAATTTCCTCAACGCCAGCGACTGGATCTGGCAGTGGGGGCAGTTCATAGATCACGACTTGGATCTGAATGAGGGAGGGTCACATAGCCCACCAGAGGATTTCACCCCCATCCCAGTTAACCCTATTGACATTGCCACTGGTCAGCCAGATCCACTTGCGCCATTTCTACCCTTTGTTAGGGTTCGTGCAGCTGAAGGCACTGGCACTGGGATTGGCAATCCGCGCCAGCAGATCAACCAGCTAACTTCTTTTATTGATGGTTCACAGGTTTACGGATCTGATCAAGTGCGGGCGGAATTTTTGCGTACTAATGATGGTACTGGAAAGCTCAAGAGCCAAAGTATCAATGGCCAAGAGCTACTGCCGTTCAATACTGCCGGATTACCTAATGGCAACAGTAACCGGTCTGGAGCATTAGCACCAGAAGAGTTGTTCATCGCTGGGGATATTCGTGCCAACGAACAAATTGGTTTAATTGCAGCTCACACTTTGTTCGTGCGAGAGCACAATCGTCTGGCTGAAGAACTTGATGAAAAAATTAAGGCTGGCGACCCGGTCATTTTGGAAAAGTTAGATCAGTCAGGACTTAATAAGGGTGACTTTATCTACGAATCAGCTCGTAAGGTGGTCGGCGCTCAGATTCAGGTAATCACATACAATGAATTTCTACCGCTGTTAATTGGCGATAGCCTTTTGGATGATTACTCTGGCTACGATCCCACATTTAACCCAAGTGTCAGTCAGGAATTTGCCAATGCTAACTTCCGCGTTGGTCACACTCTTCTCTCCGAAGAGCTTCAACGCATTGACAATAACGGCACTTCTGTCGGAAGTATCTCCCTTCGCGATGCCTTCTTCAATCTCCAAGAAGTGATTGATAACGGAGTCGATTCACTGTTTTTGGGTTTAGCGTCCCAGGAGGCTGAAGAGGTTGACAATCGGTTAGTGGACGGGGTGCGGAACTTCGTTGCCCCGAATGGCAACGGTGGCTTTGACCTCGCTTCACTCAATATTCAGCGGGGAAGAGAAGTTGGGCTTCCCGGCTACAATGATGCTCGTGTGGAACTCGGTCTGGATCCGGTCACTGCCTTCTTGAGCACCGACAGCGAACTTGGCATTACTTCTGACCCAGAAATAGCAGCTCTATTTGAACAAATCTACAAGTCTGTAGAGGATGTGGATTTCTGGATTGGAGGAATATCTGAGGACTCCTTCAACGGCGGCTTGGTTGGTGAACTATTCAATACAGTGATCTCAGACCAGTTCATTGCCGCACGGGATGGTGACCGCTTCTTTTTCCTCAACGATCTCGAGCATCTGTTGGCTTTAGATCCAGATATAGAAAGCACTCGCCTCTCCGACATTATTCGCCGGAACTCAACGATTAGCAACATCCAGGATAATGCTTTTGTTGTCCCAGAAGATGTGCCGGAACCTAGCAGCATTTTTGGTTTAGTTACACTCCTAGGTTTAGCAGCTATAGCGCAGCGCTATAACTTTCCACCAAAGCCATAACCCTGTACAATAATCCCATCGGTTCTATCGGTTTATATAAGTAATCATCCACTACCTCCATCATCTCTTGTTGCTCTACCTTTGGCACAGTCGGAATTGTTAAAGCCAGAATTTTTACCCCACCGGTTGTGGAGGATTGACGCAGCCATTGAGTCATTTCGTAACCCTCCCTGGTCGGTAACTGCCAATCAATAATGATCGTCTGGGGCTTAAGCAATGCAATTTGTTTGATGGCAGTGGAAGCATCAATCAACCAAATTACTTTATAGCCTGCTGCGGTCAAAATTTCA
>NZ_JAAHHU010000847.1:0-2088 GCF_010672095.1 Moorena sp. SIO3I6
CCAGTTAGATGGGATTACAATACTATTCCGCAATAGTATTTTAGTTATGGTTGTCGGTACAACACAAGCTGCATCTCTGCTGGGTATATCGTCTCAGCGACTGCGGATGCTATTAAGTAAAGATCGCATCAAAGGAGCCAAAAAAGTTGGTCGGTTTTGGCAGATTCCATTATATGATGGTGTGCCAGTGGTAACCGAAGGTCGTAGGGGACCAAAAGGTACATGGAATCAGGACAAGCATCTGGAAGCTACCTATATCCACGTTAATGAGCAAGCCTTAAAAAGCAATCACAAGAACCAGACATCTTTGCCAGTGTTTACTGTTAAACGGGGTGAGCGGACTCATTGCTGTCATGAGGTAGAAATCGCAGGAGCCTGCCGACTGGTTTATCGACCCAATCAAGCTGAGTCTATTAGTGATTCGGTGTGGCTCCAAGTTGAGCCTAACGTTCCAGTGACTACTAAAGTGTTTACTGGTAGTGAGAACCTCGACGATAAATTAGAACAGTCTCAAGATAGCCTTGACGCAACAGTTTAATCAGTTAGTGAAATTAAGAGTTATTTTTCAATATAGCGTTTCTAGGACTCATGAGGTACACAGAATTGTTTGAGATCTGATGTAGGGTGGGCAGTGCTTTCTCAAGGGATGGTAAAGGTTTAAATTGGAATGGAGCACTGCCCACCAGAGGATTAATTTTATTAAAAAATAAGACAACTATCGTGTTAAAAATATCTAGGTTTTTAACAGATTTTTTGAGCTGTTACCTATTCCCTGTTCCCTATTACCTAAAAAAATAACCCAATTTTAAACCCCTATACTATTGCCCTATTTCGTAATAAAAAAAAATTCCTAAACCCCTTGACAAATGGTTAATAAGTTACTATTTTAATAGTAAAGCAGATATACCTGTAGGGTGGGCAGTGGTTTTTCAAGGGATAGTAATAGTTGAAAATCGGATAGAACACTGCCCACCAGAGGATTAATTTTATTAAACATCTAGATGTAGATGTAGGGTGGGCAGTGGTTTTTCAAGGGATAGTAATAGTTGAAAATCGGATATAATACTGCCCACCCCAGATATACCTGTAGGGTGGGCAGTGCTTTAAAGGATTACCATCGGATTTTATTGGTCTCGTCCACTGCCCACCCTACGATTAATATTCGTCAATTGGTAATAAAAAAAAATTCCTAAACCCCTTGACAAGAGGTTAATAAATTAATATATTAATAATGTAAACGTTTTAAACCAATAACGATTCATGAGTACAAACTTTCCGTCAAACCCTGATGACAATCAAAACCCTGAAAACCAAGGTCGCAAACCTAAAAAAGTCAAGCACATCTTGGTCGGTTCTCCTGAACAAGTTCGGAAAACAATTATTGCCATCTATTCTCTTAAATACGCTTATCCAGAGGAATGGAGCACTCCCGAACCTACCGGAAATCCTGGTGAGGTTCTGGTGACTTTGATTCGAAATTTTTACCTAGACTAGGATAGTAATTTGCCAGGGCCACGCCCTGGCGACCAGGAATGAAGAATGAAGAATGTAGAATTAAGAATTAAGAATGAATAATGAAGAATGAAAGTTTTTTTTGGGGAGGGGTATAAATCAGGATGAAGCATGAGTTAGTATGTTGTTGCTTTCCAGCAGTTGCTGACTAACTCGGGAATAATGTACAATTAATCAGTCAGGAGTTATTTGGTTTACGTGCAGCTTAGCTGTCCTTGTTGATGTTTACACAATATAATTCGGTCAAGTATCAAATTTTATCTGAGCTTGACCGAATTTTTTTTATTGTTAAATAAGGGAGCAGGGAGTAGGGAGTAGGGAGTAGGGAAGAATAAATAAAATTTAGATGTAACTCACGGTTACTATAAAACGCTATACTTATAGAAGTTATTATAGAGTTTATCGCAGTTATGAGGTACGCTTTTCCACCTCAAAGTCTCCCTTATTAAGCTATGCTTTATAAACATATTTCTTTACAAAAAACTTGACAAAAGTAACTTGATATGATTAGTGTGATCAAAAAACTTGACGTCCCACGTTCTCGCTCAGTTTGTATAGGAAAAGCCTTTTGCCAAA
>NZ_JAAHHU010000848.1:0-2088 GCF_010672095.1 Moorena sp. SIO3I6
TATTTTTTTGTTTTTCATGAACCTTTTGGCTTATCTTACTACAACTCCCCAGAGCGTCGCGATACTAATCGTTATCCAGATATAGAACTCAATCCTGAATATAATCACCAAAAAATTTGGCAAAAACTACGACAGCAAGCAGATTCCCAGGCAGTTTTTATCAAGGATATGTCCCATTTTACG
This sequence comes from Moorena sp. SIO3I6, assembly GCF_010672095.1. Lineage (NCBI taxonomy): Bacteria > Bacillati > Cyanobacteriota > Cyanophyceae > Coleofasciculales > Coleofasciculaceae > Moorena > Moorena sp. SIO3I6. Next base: position 184 of record NZ_JAAHHU010000848.1, read on the forward strand.
TTTTACTTAGCTGATAGAGAATTTTTGTCTATATTTGAAAGTACTTTTCTGGTGCGTAATCCCGCTAAAATGCTACCATCACTTTACAACAAATGGCCTGATTTTACTTTAGAAGAAGCTGCTTATGCTGAACTCTACAAACTCTTTGAAATGGCTAAAGAATTCAACGGAAAAATTCCAGTAGTAATTGACTCGGACGATTTGGTACAAAAGCCCGAAGCAACAGTTAAAGCTTACTGCGATGCTGTTGGTATACCGTTTATTAAAGAAGCCCTAGAATGGGAACCAAAATTTCGCCCTGAACTTACCCATTGGGAAGGAGGAGATTGGGTACTTAACGCCATGTTTAGTACTGGCTTTAAGGAGCAAAAGAGAGATAATTATGTGTCAGTGGAAGATAATGAACACTTACAAAATGCTTATGAATTTTGTCTACCTTATTACGAAAAGCTTTACGAACATAAGCTTCCTATTGCTGAAATTTAATCGGAGATAAAATGAATATTATTGTTATAATATTCATTTTATTGTAAGCGTTCGATGGAAATCGATCTTATTAACCGGGTAATGGTAGGATGATCAAGCGATCAGATCAAAAATTAGAAAGTAATTGTATGAAAAGCGAACGTTTTATAACAGTTGATGGCCACCGTTTTCACTATATTTGGTTGCGGGATAACTGCCTATGTCCAGAATGTCGCGATCCTAATTCATATCAGAAAATCTATGACATTAGTGAAGCAAAATCTCTCCCAGAACCTTTATCTGTAGTGGAGGAAAACGATAAAATAATTATTACTTGTAAAGAACAACCTATTCACCAAAGTGTATTTCCAATTTCTTGGTTAATGGCTCATGCTAATGAGCTTAAAAATCCAGTAGAATCTTCAAAAAATATTATTTTATGGAACAAAGCTCAGTTACAAAAAGAGCGAACGGTAAGACACGAGATTCACAGCGATTATGATGTGTGGATGAATCAGCTTTTTAGTTTGGGTTTTACAATACTAGAAAACATCAAATCGATGGCAGAATTAGAGTCTTTTCTTTGCTCTATCGGTCCGATTCATGAAACTTACTATGGAAGATTCATCGCAGTAAAGCCCATCAAGGGTGCTGAAGCTGTAGATTTAGCTTTTTCATCTGTTGGTCATCCTTTGTCACCTCATGTCGATTTAACTTACCTCAATGTAGGGCGAGTAGTAATGTTTCTTTATTGTGAAGAAAACAATGCTTCTGGTGGCGATTCAATAGTTGTAGATGGCTATCGTGTAGCTAGAGATTTTCGCCAAAATCATCCTGAATATTTTAATATCTTAGCTGAAACTCCAGTAAACTTTAAACAGTTTGATTTACATCGTCAATATTATTTATATAATAAAACGCCCATCTTAAAACTAAATCAAAAAGGTGAAGTAATTGAAGTTTACTTCAGTCACAAAAACTTTAAAACCAATTTAACATTTGACAAAGTGGAATCTTTCTATGAAGCTTATAAAACTTTTTTTAAGTATTTAAAAAGCCCTGATTATCAATATTGCTTTCGTCTCAAAGCAGGAGATTGTTTGATGGTACAGAATTTCAGAATATTACATGGAAGGAAGGCCTATGATACTAAATATGGAGTTAGACATCTTGAGGGAGGGTTCTTAGATTGGGAGTACTTTAAAGGAAGAAAAAATTTTAGACAATTAAAACATTTATAGCAATTCTACGACTTGTGAGGTACAAATATCTGGGTTTTAGGGAGCAGGGAGCAGGGAGCAGGTAAGAGAGAAGAGGCAAGAGCCAATAGTCAAACAATTCTGTGTACCTCATGAGTCCTAGAAACGCTATATCTATAAAAAATAAATTTGTTTTGCTTCCTGAAGTAAATTGTCGTAACTTAACAAGTTTATATCAATA
>NZ_JAAHHU010000849.1:0-2083 GCF_010672095.1 Moorena sp. SIO3I6
TTCCCTTTTTCGGAGGTGGCTCGACCCTATGGAGTTCCTGGTGCCCGGAACCGACAACAGCGGAAATGAACGGTTGGCCTCAAGCAACGATTAAGGCAGCGCAAGACTATTTCAAGACGGCGAAAATGTTACTGAATGTGGTTGGAGCCAATCACGAAGAAACCGGAAATATCTTTGACCACTGGCAAAATAAACTAACTGAGAGATTGAAGCAAAATCTTCAGGATATTAAGTCAGCCACCCGCGTCGAACATGCTCAGATTGCCGTCGGCACTCCAACGATTACATCCACTGACGTGGAAAAGTTTTCCACACCAGGGCCACTTCTGGATGAGGTAATAAAATGCCAGGAAGAAGCCAAAAAACGTCAGATTGATTCCCGACTGAGTATTGTCACCGAATGTACAGTGACACGGATCTGGCAACAGGAAAACCAAGCAACAGCATTGGAAACAACCCGTGGGGTGGTCAATGTTGGCGATAGTAAAGTTATTTTAGCCATGGGGAGTATACCGTCAACAACCCTGGTTTTGAATTCTTTTCCACAAGCAAAAAATGCGGGTAAGCGGTTTACCGCCCACTTTATCAGTGCCATTGTTGCCCGTATCCCCCGAGACGACTTTCTGGAAATCTTTGACTGGGAAGAAAGCATTAAAGATGATTTAAGGAAAAAAAATCTACAGTTGGCAGCTATCTACTTGGCTGGGGTCGATCAGGAAACTCAGGGACAATATCACATTCAACTCTCAGCTATATCCGATCCTGACCCAACTAATAAGACTCACATTGATACAGCGGCTCGTAATATGCCGGATGTGGTAGCCACCGCCTCACCCAAGCAACTTGAGACATCCAAGGATTACATCGTGTTTGTCTGTGCGGTTCTGGGTGAACTATTCGATAACCCTGGTAACGGGTTACAAAAAAATGATGGGGACGATCCCACAACCAATGTTACCCTGCAAGTGTTGGAAACGGACAAAGACTTATCCCTGTGGGATACTATGGACAAAGCCACTTTTGAGGTTCTTGAGCAGGGTTTGTCCCCAAAAGGAAAAGACCGAGTAGAATATTGGCACGGTGATCCGGATACGGGACAATGGAAGCGCGAACGCCACAAAATTCGTGTTCCCGGATTGGTACACGAAGCCTCAACCATGTGGATTGGGGATGATGAAGAGGCTGTTGTCGGGTTAGATTATCGGCTCAAGGGTGTAGAGAACGTCTATATCACCGGAGCTTCACTTTGGCCCACTGGCGGTTCTTGGAACCCAACGTTGACCATGGTTGCCCTTGCCCAACATCTAGCCGATAACCTAACCGAACAAGCACAGGAAATTAAGACATAGGGGATGGGAACAGGGGTAGTGCCCTTCAGGGCACTACCCACCCCGTAAACTAGCATTGATAAAATTCAACAGCGTCCGCCGTTCCAACCCTTGGTTCAGGTCTTGCATCGTTCCCATCATGGGCAAGGGATGCCGATGAGACGTTTTTTCTGACTTCAATAAACTAGATAACAGCTCATGGAGCGGCAAAGATTGAGGTTTGTTTTGAAAACTTTTATCACCTTTAGACATGGTCTATTCTAGCTTTTTTGCAACACCTTTTTCTAATTACATTGCTAACGATGCCAGCTCATCCATCGATACCATACCATCTTTATCGACATCCAACACCTCAAACATCAGGCTGATTAATCCTTTCTGAATGCGGCCTGTCCGTTCTGCCAATGCTGCCCGTAGTTCTGCGGGGGAAATATACCCATCCTGATTTTGATCGAGAAAGGCAAAGGCATTTTTGACACCCTGTTTCAGCTCTTCTCTGGTGATTTCCCCATCGCCATCGGCGTCCCATTCCTCATAATTAATTAGGACTCTCCAGGCATCTTTCATACAGCTTTCTACGATCAGGTTTTGGCCTGGAAGACATTGCTCCAAAGGTGGAGCACCTCCATTTGCGTTGACATAATCTACCAACGGTTTGATTTGATCGAGCCCCCTCAGCAAGAATTGGACAATACTGAGGGTGTAAATCTTTTGGGGGTCAAATGGGGCGTGGTTAATGCTGACAATTTTCAGAC
>NZ_JAAHHU010000085.1:0-29075 GCF_010672095.1 Moorena sp. SIO3I6
TGACAGTACACACAACTAGTGAAACCCAAGCTAACTCAATCTTAAGGCGACTGAGCGCAGGGGGGTTTTGGGCAATGGTTGTTGATAGTCGCCGAGTTACCCTACTAAAACGTAAGGTGGTTCGCTTGTGAACTACCCCGACCTACTACTTTGAGGTCGGGGCTTCCAGCTTCACGGAAGAACGCCTCAACTTGGACGGACGTCCGCGTTTTGGTCTTACTTCTTCTCCACTGGCGTTGACCTCCCCCGTCCCAGAGGAGGATAGCATTCTGATCCCTTCTGCTCTAATATTCTTTGCCGCATTACCATCTCTGTCGTGATGAGTTCCACAACTTGGACAAGTCCAGGTTCTTATGTCTAGTGGTAACTCTTTGATTCGGTAATGACAATTAGAACAGGTTTTGGAACTAGGGAACCACCGGTCTATTTCAACCAAAACTTTTCCCTCTTTATCGCACTTATAGGAGAGAAAATTGACAAAGGTTCCCCAACCCAGATCAGATATTGCTTTAGCTAATTTGTGGTTACGAACCATGCCCTTGACATTTAGGTTTTCGACTACTACCACTTGGTTCTGATCCACTATCTTTCTAGATAGCTTGTGTAGATAGTCTTGGCGGACATTTCCAATCCGTTCGTATACCTTAGCTACAATTTTTCTGGCTTTCTTTTGTCCATTGCTCCCTTTTTTCTTTCGGGCAGCAATACGTTGTTTCTTGGCCAGTTTCTTTTCGTACTTGGCTAGATGCTTAGGATTACTGAACTTAGAGGTCTTTTCACCGTCATAAGTAATCGCAAAATCTTTGATACCTAAATCAATACCGACCACCCTAGGTGCGCTTGACGACTTTACGCCTAGCTCTTTCAGAGCCGCTCCGCGAACACTTTCATACTCTATTAGTACAGAAGCATAGTACTTTCCAGAAGGAGTTTTGCTGATTGTTACAGTCTTGATATCTCCGTCCAGTGGGCGATGAATTACCGCCTTTACAACTCCCAGTTTTCCAGGAAATTTAAGGCAATCGCCTACCTGTTTTACGTTTTGGGGATACTGAATTGATTGACGGTGATGGTACGATTTGAATCTAGGATATTCAGCTCTACCCTCAAAGAAATTTTGGTAAGCACGACTAAGATTGAGACTTACAGATTGCAGAACCTGAGAGTAACAATCTTTTAGCCATTCAGTCTCTTTTTGTTTTTTGAGTTTCGGCAACATAGAGTTGAGTGCAGATTGCTTTAACCCAAAGCCAGTTTCTTTGTAGGTTTCTATACACTGATTCAAAGCATAGTTCCACCACCAACGAGCGCATCCGAAATGTTGAGCTAACACTTGAACTTGCTCTTGCGTGGGATAAATTCTAACTTTGACGGCTTTATGTTTCATTGCACTCAACCTTGTTATCGACCTTGCTTACTATTATATGTATTTCGCAGTAAGATTTCAAGGCATAAAATGAATTCTCTGGCTCGCTATCCATCCCCACCCTGGAAGAGGGTGGGGAATTCCGCGAATTTTGTTAAAGTCCAGGCTTTAAGGAAATTTGGCATCACTCCTTGGCACTAGCAAACACCAACTGGTTGCAGCAGCCTTTTTTGGACATTACCAGATAATACCTTGACCTGACCGTGGTCATCCACATCAACAACTGCTGTATCCCCCTCTTGAATCTGACCAGATAGCATGGCTTCGGCTAAGCTATCTTCTAACAGACTCATAATTGCCCGTCGTAGAGGTCTAGCACCATAGCTCGGTTCGTAGCCTGCTGTGACTAAGTGGTCTTTGAAAGCCTCTGTGACTTCGAGGGTAATTCCTTTCTCTTGTATAGAGCTAGAGATTTCCTGGAGCAGGATGTCAGCAATTTCCTTAACTTCATTCTTCTTGAGCTGACGGAAGACAATTATCTCGTCAAGGCGGTTGAGGAACTCAGGACGGAAATAGTCTTTGAGATTTTCATTGACCTGAGTGCGGATCTGGTTGTACCTAGATTCATCTTGGTTATTTGATGACTCAAAGCCAAAAGCACTACCTCCTTTTTCAATCACTTTAGAACCAATGTTGGAGGTCATGATTAATATTGTGTTCTTGAAATCTACAGTACGACCTTTAGCATCGGTTAAGCGACCATCATCTAACAGTTGCAACAGTACATTGAAAACGTCAGGGTGAGCTTTCTCGATTTCGTCAAATAGTACCACCGAGTAGGGCTGGCGTCGGACAGCTTCGGTAAGTTGACCACCTTCGTCGTAACCCACAAACCCTGGAGGAGAACCAATCAGCTTGGAAACAGTGTGGGGTTCCATATATTCCGACATGTCAAGGCGAATCATCTTGTCTTCTGACCCAAACAGGTAGGAAGCCAAGGATTTAGCCAGTTCTGTCTTACCAACTCCAGTCGGACCAGAGAAGATAAAGCTAGCAATCGGTCGATTAGGATCCTTTAATCCAACTCTTGCCCGACGAATTGCCCGAGACACAGCAGTAACAGCTTCGTCTTGACCAATGATCCGCTCGTGCAAAGTTTCTTCCAAGTGCAGTAGCAGAGCTGATTCAGATTCCGTCAGTTTATTGACCGGTATCCCAGTCCAAGACGCTACAATCTGAGCAATGTCTTCTTGATCCACAATCGGAATAGTTGGAGATGGGGATAACTTACCTTCAATTCCCTCACTCTCCCACTCTGATTCTGCTCTAGCCCTTGAAGAAGGCTTTGAGTGCATCAAATGAACCCGACTCCCAGCTTCGTCAATCAGGTCAATGGCTTTGTCGGGTAAATAACGGTCGGAGATATAGCGGTCTGATAATTGAGCTGCAGCCAGTAACGCTTGCTCGGAAATCTGGACTTTGTGATACTCCTCGTAGGTTGAGCGCAAACCATGGAGTATGTCAATGGTATCCTCTACAGAAGGTTCCGAAACCATGACTGGCTGGAAACGACGTTCTAGTGCTGCGTCTTTCTCAATATACTTCCGGTATTCATCCAGAGTAGTAGCTCCCAAGCACTGGAGTTGACCTCTAGCGAGAGCAGGCTTAAGCAAATTAGCCGCATCCATACCCCCTTCTAAGGATCCAGCACCGACTAAGGTGTGAATTTCGTCAATGACTAGGATAATATTCCCGGATTGCTGGACTTCAGAGACAATCTGCTTGAGCCGTTCTTCAAAGTCTCCCCGGAAGCGAGTACCAGAAACCAATAAAGCCATATCTAGGCTAATCACTTGTTTGTCTGCCAACAGGTCTGGAACATCTTGAGATAGAATCCGTTGGGCTAGACCTTCTGCGATCGCAGTTTTCCCAACTCCAGGTTCCCCTAGTAAGATCGGGTTATTCTTGCTACGACGACCTAAAATCTGGACCACCCGCTCGATTTCCTGCTGACGACCAACCACCGGATCCAGTTTTCCCTCTGCAGCTAACTTGGTCAGATTAGTTCCAAATTCTTCTAAGGTAGCTTTCTGGTTTTGAGTATTCCCTATAAACGAGGAACCTTGTCCCTTAGCAGTCGTTGCTGCTGTTAATTCTGCTATCGTACTAATGACATGGGTGCGTAATTCTGTTAGGTCTACACCCAGGTTTACCAATACTTGAGTCGCAACGCTGTTCCTGTCTTTAATGATAGCTAGCAACAAATGTTCAGTATCGATGTAGTTGTGTCCAAGTTGCTTAGCTTCCTGGAAAGATTGCTGGAAAACTTCTTTGGCTTTGGGGGTGAAAGGGAGTTCTGAGCTAAACATTCTCGAACCCCGACCCACAGTGTTTTCAACCGAGTAGCGAGTATCTTCGAGGGTAACACCAAAATCCCTGAGCACTCTGGCTGCCACAGCTGTTCCTTGTGCAATCAAACCCAACAGCAGTTCCTCAGTTCCTACGAGGCTGTGTCCCAAGCGACGGGTTTCCTCCTGAGCCAGCATGATGGATTTGATCGCTTTATCTGTAAAATGTTCAAACATCGCCGGTTCACCTTACCGAATTTAAGCAGTGGGTGAGACATCACCCTGGTGTAAAGTTTTATGTACTTTACTTCCATCAATGTACCCATCTGTGCTTAAATTCAGCAGTCGGTAGAACCGTAATCTTGAGGAGTGGTTGCCGCCTAACGCATTTTGGTAAAGCTTTCAGTCTTATCCAAAAACATCTCGGTGAAAATACTCATCACTGTTCGCTTACGCACCTGGATATTGGCACTGATAGACATACCCGATTGCAATGGCACTTCTTTGCCATAAGCTTTAATGTACTGTTGATCCAATTTAATTTTGGCAGGGAAAGTATAGTCTTGACGCAATTCCGCAGGATCCGGTGGTAGGGCATCAGAACCAATAGATAGTACCTCCCCTTTGACATCACCAAACTCACTAAAGGGAAAAGAGTCAACTCTGACTTCGGTTTTCATACCTGCTTCCACAAACCCGATGTCTCGGTTGGTCAGATATACCTTAGCAATCAGAGAGCTACCGGGAACAATTTTGAGCACTGGCTCACTGGTATTGGCAACAAAACCAGGAGTTGAGGGTTGCAAATCAAAAACTGTTCCATCAACAGGAGCTCGTAGTTCTTGATAGCTTAGGGTTAGTTGAGCCTGCTGCAACTGGCTATCAATTTCAGCCATCTGTTTATTGTTATCAACAATGCGTTGATTTAATTGACTGATAATGCTAGCTATTTGGGTGTTTATGCTATCAATCCTTTCTTTATTTTGGGCCATCAAATCAGCCAGTTCTCGTTGAGAAGACGCAATGGTATTGAGTAGACTCGCTCTGACCCCAGCAATTTCTTTTTGCAAGCGTTGTTCTTCTTCAATCCTAGCGTTTACCTCAGTTTGGCGATTTTTGACCTCATTTTGCTGCCTCAAGAACTGAATCTTAGAAAAGCCCCCCTGTTCAAACAGGGGCCTGAGGTCTGTCAGAATACCCTGCTCAACTGTTAGGATGTCTCTGCCATTGGCAAGTTGAATCTGATTCTGTTTCAGCTGTTCCTGTAGGGAGCCAATTCTACTCTCAAGTTCAGCAATCCGAGCGTCAAGTGCAGCAGTACCATATTGTAAACGAATTCGTTGTTCAGGGTTAAGATTAGCCCTAGAAGAACCTCCACTAAGTTGAGCGCGATAAAGTCCAATTTCTGACAGTAGCGTGTTTCGACTAGCGATCAGAGAAGGCAGTTGTGAGGACAGTTGTATATCCATACCTGGTGGTGGTACAGGTGGATAATTAGGATTACTAATTGCAGCTTGATAAAACTGGTTTTCTCTGATTAAGGTAGCGCGACGTTTATTGAGAGACGTGAGTTGAGCCTGAGTAGCTTTGGGCTCAAAGGAAAGGAGCAAATCCCCTTCTTTAACCCGCTGTCCTTCCTTAATATGAATTTTTGTTACCACTCCACCCACAGGAGCTTGGACTTCTTTAACCGCACCTTGTGGCTCTAGCTTGCCCCGGGCGGGAACGGCATAGTCAATTTTGGCAAAGTAAGCCCACACCATACCAAAAGTTGTTAGACTCAACAGTGCCCAGAGAATGGCATGAGACCAATGGGAGGATTGTTCTAGAATAACTGGCTGGTCGAATTCGATGTGACTATTAGAAGCACGATGTCTATCTCGGGTGTCTTGAGGAACTGTGGTTTTGCTAATAGTACCGACAGCACCTATGTTGATTTTTGGATTTGGTTTGGAACGATTGCCATTACCATTGCCATTACCATTGCCATTACCATTGCCATTATATTGGCTCATCGTTATTAGCTCCTGCTATTCGTTAATACTTGGGAAAGTATGAAGTATGAAGTATGAAGTATGAAGAATGAAGTATGAAGTATGAAGAATGAAGTATGAAGGATAAAAGATAAAGAACGAAGGATAAAATCTAAATAACGAATAATGTACTAATTATCTGGTTGACTAATTAAATATTTAGTAACTAATAATCACCTCACTCATTGCTCATTTTAATCCCTTACTTTAGGGGGAGTTAGCCAAAACTTCTTTCTTTCAATTGATAGCCTCTGTACAACCAACTCCCCGACCACTAGTATTTTTTTATCCTTGAGCCTAGTCTATCCGACACCAAGGGTTAAACCAAATAGCAACTGCCAAGACAATACACACTTCATAATTCTTCATACTTAATCCTTCACCCAATATTGCTTCATGCTTCACCCTTCATAGCTACATTTGAGCATCTTGTTGCATGTAGAGGCAATAGTAACGACCTTTCTGAGCCATCAGTTCATCATGAGTACCTTGCTCTACTATTGAACCCCGATCCATCATCAAAATGATATCAGCGTTGCGAATGGTTCCTAGGCGGTGGGTAATGAACAATACCGTGCTTTGTTGAAAAGCTTCCGCTAGATTTAAACACACTTGCCGCTCGGTGTCATAATCGAGGGCGCTGGTGGCTTCATCTAATATCATTAACTGGGGTGATTGCAAAATCGTTCTGGCGATCGCAATACGCTGTCGTTGTCCCCCGGAAAGACCTGAACCCCTTTCGCCAACGCTGCTATTGTAACCCAAAGGCAATTCCATGATAAAATCGTGGGCCACTGCTATCTTTGCTGCCTGAATAATTTCATCACTGTCTGCATCAGGATTGGTCAGAGCAATATTCTCTTGAACGCTTCCCTCAAACAAGAGGGTTTCCTGAGGCACAATCCCAATCTGACGCCGCAGGGAATAGAGTTCGACTTTCGAGATATCGTAACCATCGACAATGATGCGACCGGACTCTGGAGCATAGAGTCTAGCCAAAAGTTTGGTCATGGTACTCTTACCGGAACCACTTTGACCCACAATCCCTACAAATGAACCGGCTGGAATCTCCACATTAATGTTATTGAGTTGCATTGGTCCACTCTTGGCAAAGCGAAAGGAGAGATTTTCATAGCGAATGTCTCCCCTGACAGAGGGCAATGGGATATTACCCTGGTCTGCTTCAGTCACTTCTTGGGGTGTATCGACAATGTCACTAAGGCGTTCGAGGGATAGGGCTGTAGACTGGAAGTTTTGCCAAAGTTGGGCTAAACGCAGCAAGGGACTGGTAACGTAGCCCCCAATAATCCGAAAAGCAATCAAGCCCCCTAAGCTTAATTCTCCATTTAGTACTAGATAGACCCCTACCCACAGCACAAGTAAACCAGAGAGTTTGTTCAAGAAGGTGCTCATAGAACTAGCAGCGGTAGAGGTTAGCACATTCTTGAAGCCTTCACTAACATAGCGCCCATATTTCTCTTGCCATTTCCAACGCGATCGCAATTCAATATTCTGGGCTTTAACGGTGGAAATGCCAGATAACACCTCCACTAGATAGGATTGGGTTTGAGCATTCCGTTCTGCTTTAGTGCGTAGCTGTTGCCGGACAATTGGGGAAACGATCAGGGTCAGGAGCATGAACAAAGGAATCACTGACAAAGTCACCAGGGTCAGCACCCAACTAAACATGAACATGACCACGATGTAGATTACAGAAAAGACTGAATCTAACACCACGGTTAGGGCTGTCCCGGTCAAAAACTGGCGGATATTTTCTAGCTCATTGATGCGAGTGGACAACTCCCCAACGGGTCGTTTCTCGAAATAGTTTAAGGGTAAGCGCAACAGGTGGTCGATAATCTCGGAACCGAGAGCCATATCGATACGGTTGGTCGTATCTACAAACAGGTAGGTACGGAGGGTGATTAAAACCCCCTCAAAAACCGACACCACCAACAGTAAAATTCCCAGTACTTGCAAGGTATCGGTACTGTTTTGGGAGATCACTTTGTCAATCAGTACCCGGATAATCAAGGGATAGGCTAGACCCAACAGTTGGACAAAGAAAGAAGCAATTAAAACTTCCGTCAATACCTTGCGGTAACGAACGATAGAAGGCCAAAACCAACTCAGACCAAACCGCTGGGTAGGGGTGTCTTTGGTAGGTTTTAACAGAAGTACCTGCCCGCCTTCTCCCCAGTTTTCTTCAAAATCCTTGGGTTTAAGCTTTTGAATTCCCAGCTGTGGCACCGCCAGCACTATTTGCCGTTCACTGGCTTCATAGAGAATAGCTAAGCTATCGTGCCACAACAGCATCGCTGGGGTCGGTAAACGTTTGATAGCGTGAGCTGGTATTGTTGCGAGTTGGGCAGTTAATCCCATCAGTTCTGCCACTGCACCACAGTGCTGAAGGGAGATTTGACCGGTGCGAGCATGCTGGTTTTTTAGCACCTTCCGTATACTATCTTTGCGGAAAGGCATTTTAAAGTACTTACTCAGCATTTGGAAACAAGCCAAGGATTCCTGCACCGCTCCTTTACCCCGTATAAAGGGGAATTTTGTAGGAGTTGTTTGCTCAGGGTAAATCGTCTCGGGAGCCTGATCCGGTCGGTCTGGAGCCTGGGGAATATCGTCTTGTATACTGGGAATTGTATCGGTAGGCTCAGCCAGGGTTTCCGAGTCAGTGGCGGTTTGCTCAGAGAAAATAGCTTCTGGAATTCCCACCAAGCGCGTTGCGCCATGACCATTGACCTGTAAGCTAGACAATGCTTCTGAACTGAGACAAGACCCTACTGGTAAATTGGCGGCTGCTCCCCCACTCACAAACCATACTCGATTGGGGTCGAGTTGGCTGGACATTTGCTTGCCCCGAGGCAGGTTATAAACTAAAGCGTCTGACCAGGCATACATGGCAAGTGCTTTGAGGTCAGTCTCTGCCTCAGCCCGACGCCCCAACTCTGTTCCCAAAAGATCAAAGATTTCCACTAGACCACAACGGGCTTTGAAGGCATCTGAGAAAGATTTTTCTGTATCTAGCAGCCTTAAGAAGTCAGCCGCATTGATGGTGACACAAACGGCTTCCACCGATGCGATCGCAGTTTCACACGGTACTCCCCTGACCAAACTGACCCAGCCAATAATCGCCCCTGGTTGTAGTAATTTGAGGGTTGTGGGGGTTTGACGGCGTTGGTCATAGCCAATCAGACGGGCTTTACCTTGGAATAGAATCGAGACTTGGCCTGGCATTTTATCCCTGACCACAATTGTCTGGCCCATGCGGTAGCGCAACAGTTGGCAACTAGTGGACAGTTTTTGCCGTGCTGTCCTTGACAATTGATTGAACGGCGAAATACCAGCTAGAAACTCTTGAATTGTTGTTGTATAGGTCATTGAGCCTCTTAGGATTTGAGATTAGTTAGCTTAAATTTGAGATTAGTTAGCTTAAATTTGAGATTAGTTAGCTTAAATTTAATAACAGCTTCTCATGGGGTATTTATTAGGATATGCTAGGCATACTAGGTCTGTCTTTTATGTAAAGACTCTGTAGAGCACCCTAGGACTTGCTTAGCGCTTCTTTCATTAAGAAATGTAACTAGTTCGCTATGCTATGATGGAAACAGGGAAAATCTATTGAGACTAGCCTTAAACAACAAAAATTTACCAGATCGCCATAGACTACTGATCATTTAGCCACGGCACAGTTTCAGGATTACCATATGTGCAAGCTAGACGGGTTTTCTGGAATCTTCTCGATCTGGCGCGAGATGATCAAACTATTAGCCAAATCCCGCCTATGTTCCCCCAAATCCGGAATCAAAGCCCTCTCTTTAGTTTCTTAAGTTTTGTTTCATAAGAGAGTAAAGTTGTTAATCTAGCGCTGCTAATTGCTGATTCAGTTGCTCACTGAGCCAGGTGCTGAAACATTCATTCAGCAGTCGCTGGCGCATCGAATCATCTAACTGCGCTGGCATAAACTTCTCCAAACGCACGATTAACAGCCATTCTCCCAAGCGTGTCGGTGGGAACAGTTGTCCGGGTTGGCTCAGGCGAAGCATTTGGGCTAACGCGGGGTGAGGTACGCTCAGTTCCACCGGACCGATTAATCCGCCAGTCTGAGCTTCTGGTCCTTGGGAATATTCCCTGGCTAGGTCAGCAAAAGACTCTTCTCCTTCTTGAATCCGGAAATAGATTTCTTGGGCTACCCCTGGGTCTTTAGTCCGAATCAGGGAATAAATCACCCGGTCTAATTTTCCCTTCCGTTCCAGAAAATAAGATTCAAGTTTGTGACTCCAGGTGTCTTGTTTGTATTTCTCAATCAGAATACTTCGTACCGCTAGGGCTTCTAATTGAGCTGGATTCATACCACGCTGCTTTAGCCAAGCCTGTTTAGCCGTCTCGTCAATGAGCTGATTTTTTTCCAAGAACTGCTGATAGGCTTGAGCCTTCTCCTCTGGTGTGCAGCTTGCGGTAGCCACTGCCTCGTCAATGATAATCTCACGGATTAACGGTGGCAGCAATTGGTAACCAGCTAGCAGGGGAACAATTTCTTCTGCACTAATAACGCGATCGCCTATTCGTAAAACTGTAGTTGTCCCCATAAGAAATGTTGTGCTATGTGGTAGCGCTAGGTGGATAGGATGGAGATCTTACCCACAGTATATTATAATTCCTAATTTTCAAGCTTCAACAGTACAGTTTTTCCACATTCACGAAAATAGGGTATTGGTAATAGCTAATTGGTAATGGTTACTGGGTAACTGACTACTGATACCACACTACTTGATATCATTGCTTAGTTCAGTAAGGCCATTGATTGTGCCAAGCCCCAAGCAGCTTTTGGTTATTGGTTGAGGGTCAGATCTAAGCTTCTGGGCTGACGGCTAATAGCTGATAGCTGACTACTCGCCACTTGGTATCACTATATATTAAGTTTTCAAAAGATTTGGTAAAGCGAGAAAGTTCTGCTCATTGGACCATTAATAATAACACGAGGAGCACAAGCCCTAGAGCACGGAGCTATTACAAGGCTATTACAAGTTGCGGAGATTGATTTTACGTTGGTCACTGATTAGCATAATAAGTATTATTTCCTAATAACATAACTCTGATTATAGAGCATGTGTAACTTTGTATGACGGTCTTTGGTAATTAGTCTAAGTTAAGAGATTGTCATGCCGTTGGGATAGGCGTGAAGCGAAACTATTGCAGAATATAAATCTGACCTGGCGTTCTGTCATGATTAGAATTACTGAGCAACCAAAACTCGCTCCTTGTCGCTCTAGTTCATTGGTCCGTTGTCTGTAGTCCATTGTTCGCGGGTCTCCCCATTAGCTAGCTCTGTGTTTTACTAGTTCCCTCACACTTTTGTTTGTGTTTGTTCAACTGACTTCTAACCCCTAAAACCCCAATAGCTAGTAACCCCAATACAGAGGTTGGTTCTGGAACTGAGGTAGGATCAGTTGGTTTTGGAACGGAGGGGGGATCAGTTGGTTTTGGAACGGAGGGGGGATCAGTTGGTTTTGGAACGGAGGGGGGATCAGTTGGTTTTGGAACGGAGGGGGGATCAGTTGGTTCGAGTCTGACTACATTGACATTATCAATTATTACTCCTGAATCAAAGGCACCATCCCCAACATCTGTCACACCTATGGTCAAGGTGTAGGTTCCAGAGCCAACAATTGTCTGAGAGTAGGTGCTAAAACCAGTTTCATTCACAAACGGTGTCATGGAATCAGCTAATACTGAGAACGTATCAGCCAAACCATTCACCTGACCGGAAATTCCCACAAAAGCGAAGTCATTAAAATACTCAGAACCGAAATCATCTGTGAGGAAGTTGTAATCAAAATTAATAACATCTCCTGCTTCTGCTGTAAAGCTAGTTCTGATTGCTGATCCTTCAAACACCTCCCCCTTTCCATTGCCGATCTGATCCAGCGCTGTAATGTCCAGCTCTAGAAAATCGGCTAGCTCCATGAAGTTCTCTTGTTCCTGGGGAAGGAATGTATCTAGCTGGGCATAGGAACTGCCGTCAGTAGGTTTACTACCAAAACCTGCGGTGCGCACAGAAGCACTACCCAATGTTTCCCAGCCCGTAAAATTGTTTTCAAAACTACCATTAGTGATGATGATGGCTGAGGCAGGATTAGTATCAAATAGACTGGCCACACCGATCAGGCTGACAATACCTGTTCTCAAAGAGAAGCACTTGTGGTTTTTAAGGTGAAACATATTTATTATCTTTGTTGAGAACTAGAGATTAGTCATGGGTAGATGCTTCCCAGTTCCAAACTGGATATTTTTTCCGAGTAGACGCTGGAAACCCATCTGACAGTCTTGGGTTGAAGACTGACCGGATTGCTGATTGGTTCCACACGTAACCTCGAAGCTGATCTTGACAATCCTAAATCACCTGTGGTTAATCATCCGATGATAAAATCGCCATCAACTATATCTATAGTTAGATCGTTTGTATCAACATTTTTCAGGGTAGCTAATGTTCTGAAGGGGGTGTTGCCTTGAAGACCATCTCGATCTACTTTAATAAGAGCATGTGAACCAAACTGATCAATTTCCAACTCAATTTTCAACCAATCTCCAAGATTTGCATCTGAATTCAAACCTTGGTTGTGAACAAGATCCCAAAAGAAACCAGAGGTTAGAACCACAATATCTTCATCGTTGGGATCGAAGTTTTCGATGATGTCCGTCCTCTCGGAAAAGTTCTTATACCAGATCACATCAGCATAATTATCAATACCAGGGTTGATATAGTCACCTCCGGGACCTCCGAATAGACTGTCAGCACCCCCTTGGCCGTAGATCTCATCTCGTACAACTTGTTCATCGCTACCTCGGAGGTCGTCATCGTGCTCTGTGCCATTTATTTGATTAATCTCTGTGTCATTTCTTTGATTACTGTTTATGCCATTTTTTTGATTAATAAGTCGTCCGCTCATAAGTGTTTAGTATGTGCTAACTCTGTGGGTTGTGATTGTTTTAATCATTTAATTTTAAGTCATTAGCAGAGGCATAATTTTCTCGTTAATAGAGAAAATTATATTTACTGCTATTGAGGGTTTAGAGTGGCAGCACACCCAGTAATAACTCTCCTCAAAGAGAAAAATATATTTTTCTCTTTGTCCATATAAACCAGATAAATTTTAACTCAAAAACTGGCATAAATAACCGTTTTTTTGATAAAAGGTTTATCCATTAATAATCTTTACCAACAGTTATAAATTCGGGATATTTTGTGTGTAAATTGTGAAGTTATTTGATAATAATAACGCCAGGTCAGTGGTGAGGCCTATTATTAGTTTTTCAATCCAGTTAGAGGAAAATCAGGAATACTTGTCTGATATTTTTTCTAGTTATATCACAATTTTTATCACAATTGTATAGGCAAGAGGGAGAGACGAAGGGAGGATAAGCGTGTCAAAATCATAAAAAGGGTAAAAATCATAATAGGGATAATAGGGATAATAGGGATAATAGGGATAAGTTATACCAATTTCATTTATTCGAGCTACAGATGCTGAGCAGGTATAAGTTACAGGTTGCAGGTGATCAGCTTACAGGTTATTAAGCTAGTGTGCATTTAATTGGCATATTTTATACTTTCTGAATTAGGGAAGGTAGACAAGGGGGGATAAAGGGGCAGTGTTGTCTTTCCACTCTTATCTCTCTTCCCGCTCTTCCCCCAGAAAAGAATTTCTGATCAAGGTCTCCTCTACTCCAGATTGAGTGTGCCATTCACCGATAACCCAAGCCTCGATGGTGATGATTTTGCCAAAAAAGCCGTCTGATTCGTCTATCCCCTGGTTTAGCATTGGCATAACTGCCATTGTTTTACTGTCACTCGCCCTGCGATTTTGGGGACTGGGTCGATTTAATCGCCTGGTATTCGACGAAGTTTACTACGCTATATTTGCCAATAACTACTTAACCGGTACTTCCTTTTTCAATCCCCATCCTCCCCTAAGTCAGTACATCATTGCCATTGGCATCTGGATTGGCTCTCACCTCCCCTTTGGGCAGGATACGGTTAACGACCTGACTGGTTCCTTACGGTCTACCTGGAGTTACCGATGGCTGAATGCCCTGACGGGTTCTTTGATTCCGATCGTAGTGGCGGCTGTGGCTTATCAACTCAATCGACGTCGCAGCTATGCTTTGATTGCTGCTCTGTTCGCAGCTACTGATGGTTTATTCCTGGTAGAATCCCGCTATGCCCTGAACAATATATATTTAGTGATCTTGGGATTACTGGGTCAGTTGTTTTTTCTGCTAGCTCTGAATCATCACAGTGCAAAACGCTGGCTGATGCTAATCCTATCTGGTGTGTTTTTTGGTGCTTCCGCAGCGATTAAGTGGAATGGCTTGTGGTTTTTGTTAGGCATTTATATAGTATGGGCTGTCGCTTGGGTATGGCAATTATTTAGAACTTATTTTGGCCAGAAAACCCGTACTCGCCCTATAGCATCGGGACGCCATCCATTACAGAACCTGACGGAACTGAATGTCGGGCACATCGTGCTAAACTTGGTGATTTTACCAGTTGTCACCTACAGCTTCCTTTGGATTCCTCACTTACTGATGAATCCTACCCCTGGATTCTGGGAGTCTCAAGTCAAAATTTTAACCTTCCATCAAAATGTGGGCAGTGGCACTGACGTCCATCCTTACTGTTCCAGGTGGTATAGTTGGCTGTTGATGTGGCGTCCGGTTGCTTACTTTTATCAGACTGCTAGTCACACCCCTGAAGCTGTTGCCACTGACTCCCCCTTATCGGCTGGTGCGAGCAATGTAATCTATGATGTCCATGCCATGGGCAATCCTTTCCTATGGTGGCTCTCGACTACAGCAATTTTGTTGCTGCTGCTGCTGTTAACCCAACGCATCTTAGAAGGGGTGGGCTGGAAATCCATACCAACCTCTTATACCTGGATTACCCTTTATTTGATCGTAAACTACGCTGCTAACCTATTGCCGTGGACGAAAGTGACTCGCTGCACGTTTCTTTATCATTATATGGGAGCTTCAGTGTTTTCTGGATTAGCACTGGCTTGGCTAGTTGACCGCTGGCTACACAGTGAGCAAAACCAGTATCGTAGTGCTGGTGTCACTGTCATCTTGGTAGTTGTACTAGCTTTTATATTCTGGTTACCAATTTACTTAGGTCTACCCTTGTCTGGGTCAGGGTATCACCTGCGGATGTGGTTCCGCTCCTGGATTTAGGGTAATCCCGAGTTGTATTGAATTGAGATGTTGAGCCAGAAGAACAATCAGCTATCAGCGCTCCGTAGAACAGGCGTCTCGCCTGTCATCTGTTATTTCTGTTCTGTTGCCTGTTGCATTTGCTGAAAAAACCGCTATAGCTACTGTACTCCAAGAAATTCCAACCTGCTGTATGCCCCTCTGAAGTATCCCAATACGTAAGCAATCAGCTATCAGCCATTGGCCACGCTACGCGAACAGTTTTTGAATAAAAGAGGTAAGCATTCCTTTCCTAAGGAATGCTTACCGCAATACTATTGTCCACAATAAATTCACAAAAAATATACAGATACTTGACAGAAACTTCATAGTAATTTTGTGTGAAAAAGAACAGAATTGTGAATAATATACTCTCGAGGCTAGAAAATCCTGCCAACTTGGCAATCCATCTGGTTTCAGGAAAAGTTGAACCCCCTCAAACCAGTGGTTGGCGCAAATCACTCTGATTTTGTTGCCTCAGGCAATTAGTTAAAGTCTCAACTTGAATTCATGCGTAAGCCCATTTTGACGATTTTCTACCAGTTCAATCCATGGAATAGCAGCATCGGTGGCATTCAGACAGTGATCCGCTCCTTCATTAAATATGCTCCGAGTGAGTTTGAGGTGCGGTTGGTAGGAACAGGAGAACCCAAATCATCGACAGGGGTATGGCAAAAGACTGAGTATGCTGGTCGGTCAATCCAATTCATGCCCCTATTTAATATGCTCAATGATAATGTTAGGGGCTTTATACCGACTACTGTCAAGTATACAGCAGCTTTGTTAGGTCGTTGCTTGGCATCTGATTTTATCCACTTCCATCGCCTTGAACCAACTCTAGCAGCTCTCAACTGGTATGGAGATAAGACCCTTTTCATTCACAATGATATTCAGCAGCAGATTGCTGCTGGCACTAGTAAGAAGGCCATGCTATGGCAGTATTTTCCGGCAGGGTATTTTGCACTGGAGCGCTTCCTGATTAAGCAATTTGACCAGATTTATTCTTGTAATACGGAATCAGCAAAATTCTACCAGGAACGTTACCCCGCTGTAGCTGAGCGTGTCACTTTTCTGAAAAACACAGTTGATACTGAGATTTTTTATCCGTTAGAAGCGAGGGAACAGGAGAAGCAAAGGAAACTCCTTGCCCAGCAGCTAGGTTTACCAGAACAGACACGTTTTGTTTTGTTCGCAGGTCGCCTTCATCCCCAGAAAGATCCCATTTTACTGGTGCGAGCGTACGCAGCGCTCAACGACCCGAGTCTTCATCTGCTCATAGCAGGGGATGGAGAATTAGCTGGTGAAGTCCGTTCTGAAATTGCTCGTTTGGCGCTCTGTGAGCGAGTCACCATGCTCGGGTCCGTGTCCTTTGAAAAACTAGCCCAGTTGCACCGGATCAGCAGCGCCTTTGTACTGAGCAGTGCCTACGAGGGTCTTCCTATGGTTGTCCTGGAAGCACTCTCGAGTGGAACACCTGTAGTAACTACCAACTGTGGTGAAACCCCTAGACTGCTCCGTGCTGACAGTGGGATGGTGGCCTACGAAAGAACACCAAATGCGATCGCAAATGCTCTGGGTCATGTATTGCAACATGCCGAGGATTATCCGGCTGTGTCCTGTGTCAGGAATGCCCAGCCCTATGCAGCCCACACAGTCGTCAGCGATGTCTACAAAGACATGTTGCATCGTTGGAAACAGCGCTCTGTGTCATCTACTACTACCGCAGAATGCATTTAAATTAGACTTCTTGCATAAGTAGGGTACTTCCGATCAGGCAATAGGCAATACGGATTGTGGAGACTAGTTTGGGACTTTTGCAAGAGGTCTACTATCCAATGTCTGATTACATCTACCGTTTCTAAAAGAGAATCGCAAATCATGAAAATTGCCGTAATTGGAGCAAAAGGTTTACCGGCTAAACAGGGTGGAATTGAGCGCTGCTGTCAGGAAGTTTATCCCAAAATGGTTGCACAAGGTCACTCGGTAGATCTGTTCGCTCGACCGAGTTATACCCAAACCCCCTGGTTTTCCTCTTATAAATACAAAGGTGTGCAAGTGATTTGCCTACCCTCCTTATCATTCAGAGGGCTAGATGCGTTGACCAGTTCTGCTTTCGCTGCGATCGCTTCAATTATCAAACGCTATGACATTGTGCATTTCCATGCTGTCGGTCCAGCCCTGTTTAGCTGGATTCCCAGAATTACCTCTTCTACAGGGATTGTGGTTACCTGTCATGGATTGGACTGGCAACGAGCTAAGTGGGGCCGACTTTCTAGTAGTATCATCCACTTGGGAGAAAAGGTGGCAGTGAACTATGCCCATGAACTGGTTGTAGTATCAAACAATCTCAAGTCTTATTTTTGGAAAACCTACGGCATTGATACAATTGACATCCCCAACGCCCCAGGGATATATGCTGAGTCAGACCCGAAATTTCCCTATCTTAAATCCCTCTCACTACAACAGGGACGTTATATTCTATTCCTAGGCAGACTGGTACCGGAAAAACGACCCGATTTACTGATAGAGGCGTTTCAATCCCTCAAGCCTGCAGGATGGAAACTTGTTCTAGCTGGTGGTATCAGTGAAATGCCTGAGTTTACCTCGAAGCTGGTCAATATGGCAGCTGGAAATAACGATATACTCTTCACGGGTGAACTCCAAGGATCTCGCTTATCAGAGATCATGCGAGGAGCAGGGATTTTCGTTTTGCCTTCTGATTTAGAAGGAATGCCCCTAGTGATGCTAGAAGCGATGCGGGAAGGAATCCCAGTGGTGGCAAGTGACATTCCGCCACATCGGCAACTTGTTGGTCAAGAGCGAGGTCTGCTGTTCGAGACTGGAAACCCTAACTCCTGCGTTCGTTGTCTAGCCCAAGGCATACAGCAACCTCTGGAGTTGGCAAAAATGGCTAAGAAGGCACAACGATATGTGCAAGCTAACTACAACTGGGAAAAAATCACTGCTGATCACTTAGCCCTGTATGCCAAAGTTACCGACTCACCTGTTGTGATCACACAGCAAACAAACGACTCAATTCAGCAGCCTACCACTGAACTAAAGGTGAGTCTAGGTAAGGAATTCCAGTCAACACTCAAGCCTAAAGCAATGACTATGACACCTGAAAAACGGCAGCGTCTACAAGCTTGTCTACAAGAACTCACTACTCTTCTGTACGAAGAAACGAATTCTCGGGAACCGACTGATGCAGAGAATTTGGAAAAAACCTTACGTAAACAAATCTTAGAACAAGTCAACTTCCAACTTGACCTGTTGTTGTCTAGCAAGCCACAGGAACTCAATAAGGTCCCCCTAGAAAAGTGAACTATTAAGGTAAAAGGCAAATTTAAACTTTCAAATTGCTGCAATTAGCAATTAGCAATTAGCAAATGACTTAAAAAACGTGTAATGGAGACCAGCCTTTCATCTTTAGTATCAGTCTTGAAGCGTCGGTTTTGGCCAGCTCTGGCTACCTTTGCTTCCGTAATTGGTGCCTCGATCGCCTATCTAGTCTATACTTCACCAGTGTATGAGGTGAAAGCAAGGCTAATGCTTGACAATAAACAGGTAAGTGTTTCTCCCTTAGGTCGTGACCTTAGCCAATTGCCTAACCGGGGACCGGGTGGGGCTAACCCAATTGCTAATCAAGCAGAACTGGTTAAGTCCCAACGGATTCTGCAGCAAGCAATTGACCAAGTATTTTCACAATACGTCAGTAATTTAGTGACAAAAATAACTCCTAAAGAACTTAAGAAGGATTTAACAGTCAAAAATATTCCTGCTACTAACATTCTTGAAATCAGCTATCAGAATCAAAACCCGGAATTAGCTACTGTGTTGCTTAATGCTGTTGCCAACGCAATGGTTTACGAAAGTACTGAAGCAATTCGCCAAGAAGCTAGAGCAGTACGGGAGTTTTTGGAGAAGGAGCTTCCTCAGCAACGGGCATTGACTGAAGCAGCAGAAGTGGCGGAGAGCAAGTATAGAAAAAGTAGTGGTTTAGTCTCCTTTAATGAACAAACCGAAAGCTTGGTGGAGAGTCTTGCTAAGGTAGAAGACCAGGAACGTCTTCTGTATGCCCAACTTGAAGAGATCAATGCCCGGCTGAAGGCAATCGAGCAACTAACAGGCTTTAATACTATTAATAATGCCTACGTAGGTGGAAGGGTTGGTCAAGATGAACAACTAGATAAATTACGGGATAAGCTAGCAGATTTGGATTCCGAGTTAGCTACGGTTCGTTCACGTTTTAACGAGAATCATCCCACAGTACTATCGTTGCTGGAAGAGCGAGATGCTATCCGTTCACTCTACAATGATAAAATTGCTACTATTGCCCCCAACCCTCAGACCATAAGCCCTAGCGATGTAGCATCTGATCAGTTGAGTCAGGAGCTTACCTCCAGATATATTATTTCTAACACTGAACAATTAGCACTGGCAGAGAAGCTAAAAGTTTTACAGCGTGAGCGAGCTATACTTCAGAATCATCTTGAGCAACTACCCATTAAACAGCAACGTCTTACGGCATTAGTTCGCCAACGAGAAGAAGCAACTGAATCGTTGAAATTTCTACAAAACAAACTAGAGGAAGCACGGATTGCTGAAGCTCAACTCGTTAGCAATATCCGTATTATTGCTGAAGCTCAAGTCCCCTCCTTACCCAGTGAACCCAATAAGAAAGTGGTGCTAGTACTTGCTACCGCTGCTGGAATTACCCTAGCCATCGGTATTATTCTACTGCTGGAGGTGATAGATAACAAGTTGTACGATGTTTCTGATGCAGAGGTACTGCTGAAACTTCCCAGACTGGGAGTCTTACCGGAAATACCGTTATCTGCTCTGAGTCTTAAGCATCCCGAACAATTTTTGGATGATCTCAGTTTAGTTGAACCTTACCGCCTACTCCTCAAGAAGCTAGAGTTTCGGACTCAACAGAAGTTGAAGCTGATTGTGGTCAGCAGTACGGTTTCTGGTGAAGGTAAGTCAATCGTGGCTTCCCATTTAGCAGCTGTGTCAGCTATGTTATCTCGGCAGACATTAATTATTGATGCAGACCTACGTAAGCCCAAGCAGCATCGGATCTTGGGGGTAACCCCATTGCCTGGTCTGACCGATGTAATTGACAGAGATATCAATCTGTTTGAGACAGTGCAACCCACAAGTATTGAAAACCTCTCAATTTTGACCTCTGGTGGGCTGTTTACTAACCCCTCTAGGGTGCTAGAGTCAGCTTCGATGAAACATCTGTTAGCCAAAGCAGCAACTCATTATGATCTGGTCATCATAGATACTCCACCCATTAGTAGCTGTGCCGATGTTCATACCTTAAGTCGGTATAGTGAGGGATTAGTCATGATTACCCGTCCCAACTTCACACCAAAGGACATCCTACTTCAAGCAGGAGAAGAATTGAAAGAATTGAAAGATAATGGCTTGCCCATACTAGGGGTGGTGATCAATGGGATGACGGCTCAGACTGAAAGATTTTACTCCTATTCGGATCAGAGTTACCAGTCTTTATCCAAATCCCTGAAGCGTTTGAGCGATCTCAATGGTTCCCTCAACAAGTCTGTAGCGCCTGGGAAGTCTGTTTTATCGCGGGGTTCAGATGATGTGGAGCAATAACGGTCCGAGTCGTTTCCCTAACCCTACCGTTTTGGTAGGGTCAGCCGGTGTAGGGGTTGGTATAGTTACAGGGTTACTGGCTGGCATTAATCCCCTTTTACTGGTTTTAGCCCTGGGCGCAGGTATGGTAGCAGTGCTGGTCTACTGCTTTGCCAGCTTTGAGCAAATTGTACTGGGTATGTTAATCCTGCGTAGCTCTCTTGATATTTTCTCAAAGCAACAGTTACCAGCACTATTTGCCATCGGGCTTGATGCTCTAACATTACTCTACGTGACAGTAATGTTATTAACAGGTCGGAGGGTTCAAACTGATAAATTTTGGTGGTTATTTGCTGGTTGGGTAGGGTTACAGGGTTTGTGGGTTATCCTGCTTGCTTTGGGAGGATTAGGACTTGATAGTTCGTATATTTCAGTGAGTATCCGGGAGTGGGTGCGCCTATTTTCATGGCTGATGGTCTACCTGCTGATCATGCAGCTTAAAAACCGAATTCCTCCTGAAAAAATTATCCATATGCTGTTCTTGGCTCTTGTTTTACCACTTACATTAGCCTTGATCCAGATGATCATTCCTTCAGTGTTACCTTCGATACTTTCACCAATTACAAATCACTCTGCCACAATCTCTGGAGGAACATCTCGAATCAGAGGGACTCTGGGTCACCCCAATACCTTCGTTACCTTTATATTGCTATTTATCGGTCTGACCTATTGGAAGTTAAGTCATTCAAAGCAGCGTTTGCTCTGGCTTCTGTTGCTAGGTTTACTCGCCTTTTTCTTTGTGAGTACCAAAGCCCTATTTGGCTTGATGATGTTGGCGACTTTTGTGTTGGTTTTGATTGCCCCTAGATTAAGTCTAGTTAACCTAATCGGTGGGTTGCTATTTTTCGCCCTAGTTATAGGACTATTTGCAAGTTCAGAGTTTGGACAAGAACGCCTCGGATCAATTGCTAACACACCGCTACTCAATCCTGACATTGATATCTGGCGTGCGATTCTGCTCTCGAAGGTAGACCACAACAGTTTTAATTGGCGGCTCGATCAGTGGACTTACTTACTGACGCAATGGCAGCATGTCCCAATCTTGGGTTATGGTCTGGGTTTGAGTGATCACATTAGTACCAATGGTCTTCTTCCCCACAATGATTATGTCCGGAGTCTGGTAGAAGGTGGGTTACTGGGTCTAGGGACTTTTTTAGCTTTTCTCTTTGCTCAGTTTGTGCGTCTTGTTCAGTTACTTCGGTATGCACCTGCTGGAAGTGGACAGCGGGATTTGTGTTTTATCCTGTTGGCAACTCTTATGGCTATACCTGTAGGGATGATTACCGAGAACATCTGGAGTCATACCAATTTCTTTTTCTACTGGTATACCTTGTTGGCAATTGCAGGTTGGAACTGGCAGAGGCGTCCACCTTCTGATAGTACTGTTGTTACTAGTACTGTGAAACAAAGTCGGTTCTCAACTAGAGTTGGCAACTGAGGGTTAGTAATTTTAGTGTTTTAATTTTAGTGTTTTAATTTTAGTTTTTTAACTTTAGTTTTTTAACTATTTAGTGACCTAACTAGAAAACTTAGGAGTTTATAGATATGCCAAAGATTTCTGTAGTTATTCCCACCTACAATGCCATGACTTATCTTCCCAAAACTATCGATAGTGTTTTCAATCAAACCTATGATGATTTTGAAGTAATAGTTGTTAATGATGGCAGTACAGATAATACTGAGCAATGGATTTCTCAGATAGCTGACCCGCGAGTTAAACTAATTTCCCAAGCCAATCAAGGCTTGGCTTCTGCAGCACGAAACAAGGGAATTGCTAATGCTAGGGGGGATTATATAGCATTCATTGATGCTGATGATCTTTGGGAGCCCACTAAGCTAGAAAAACAACTGTCTGTTCTGGAAGAAAATCCAGACGTCGGTCTGGTATATACCTGGGTTGCCTATATCAATGAAACCGGAAAACCCACAGGTAGAGTGTTTGAACATCACGCCGAGGGTAATGTTTGGGAGAAGCTGGTTGAACACAATATAGTTGAATGTGGCAGTGTAGCAATGGTTCGTCGCCACTGCTTTGAGAGCCTAGGGGTATTTGATCAAACTCTTCGCGCGGCTGAAGATTGGGACATGTGGCTTCGGATCGCTTCACGCTATCCTTTTGCTGTGGTAAAAGAACCCTTAGTTCGCTATCGCCAGCATCAAAATAATAAGTCCAAAAACTATGTAAAAAGGCTAGAAGACTTCCGTACAATCATTGAAAAAGCTTTTCAATCTGCTCCCTTTGAAAGCTTACATTTAAGAAATCGAAGCTATGGCAATATTAACCTCTGCCTAGCGTGGAAATGTATTCAAAGTAGTGATCAAGATTACAAAATGGCTAATCATTTTCGTCGTCAAGCTCTCATGCATTACCCTCAGCTACGCTTCTCCCGAGAGTACATCCGTTTGAGTATAGCGATCGCATTGATGCAGTGGTTCGGACCTGAGGGCTATGGCAAAGTGCTAGAGCTGGCTTACAGTGTGCGTCAGCGACTATCAAATTTTGCATGATATCAAGTTCGCTTGTTTCCTTCATTTATAGTCATTTGTCATTTGTCATTTATCAAAAGTCTTGAGCTCCACAAGGTTTTGCTTTTTAACGAACACTCTTGTGTTAGGCAATACCGATGCTAATAGATTTGATATAAAACGGCATTTTACTAAGCCTTATATGATCTTCAAATCTTGGAAATTCAGAAGGTATTTAGTAGGAGTACTGCTGCTGGTAACAATAGCTATAAGCATTGGTTTGGCTAATTATCTACCACCCAACAATTTAATTTATGCTAAGAGCAGCACTCCTACCACTCGTGACCCCTGGCTCTGGCCCTTTTCTCAGGACTCAATCTGGAACATGCCGATTGGTAGTCATGCTAAGTATAAACCGGCTAATCTACCTCGATCAGCCCGTTCTTCTGTAGATGTTGATCTGTTATTTATTATCCCCGCAGGTAGTCCACTGCAACCCTTGTATAATCCTGGCAGTTGGACAAAGCGATGTAGCGGTCAGACAAGCTATGAAAATTTATCTATTCCTATTCCTGATGATTTAATTGTTCCGGATGCGATTAACACTCCCACTAAGTATTCTACTCCCAATAATGCTGCTGCTTTGCTTCAGCCTGATGGTCACACCATCATCCAACTAGAACCTATGGCTCGCTGTGTTAAAGGTGGTCCTGTATATGGCTATCACTGGCCAAAAAAAGACTTAGATTTATACAGTCAAGGTATTGCTGGAGGTCATCTTGGTTCTGGATTGTCCTCTATAGGTGGAACGATACGCAAGGGAGAGTTGACTGGTAGCGAGCCAATTCGCCATGTTTTAAAAATAGAACTTTGGGGAAAATACCTCAATTACAATCCCCAAAGCCCTACACCTGGATACCGCTGGCCTGCGGATAGAGCAGATCGTAAAGCTCCATCTAAATATAAAGGTAAGGATTCTCAACTGGTAATGGGATCTCTGTTAGCAATTCCTCCTAACGTAACAGAAGAAAGTCTTGGTATAACTACGCCAGCCGGTAAAAAACTTTTTCATGCTTTACAAGATTATGGCGGTTATGTAGTGGATGGAACAGGTAGAGATGCTTATGCTTTAGCTGTGGAAAAAGGGGTGAAACAAGAGTTTAAATCAGCTTATGGTTATCGGTTATTTGCTAAAGCTCACCATAATAATCCCTTTTACAAAGATTTTATGGAACTCTTTCAATCTTTACATATTGTTACTAACAATAGTCCAAACCGCGTAGGTGGAGGCGGTAGACCTAGAGCGCCTTTAGCTCCTCCCTTTGCTAATGTACCTGTATCCTAATGCTAATCAAAAAGCTCAAGCAGCTATCATCTGACCAATTCATTCGTAACATTAGCTGGCTAGGAAGTGCTGAACTAGTGCAGCGCATCTTCCGTTTAGCGACAACGGTTACTCTAGCTCGTGTCTTCACTCCCTATGATTATGGAATGGTATCAGTCATTGTTACTACTTTTCAATTTGCTAACACTCTCAGCCTGAGAGCGGGGATTGGAGCTAAGCTGATTCAGGCTGATGAGCAAGAGTTAGAGATTATCTGTAATACCGCCTACTGGCTGAATTGGATTTTATGTGTTTCCCTAGCTATTCTTCAGTGTATTGCTTCCTATCCGATTGCTTGGTTTTATGACAACAACCAACTGATTTTACCCATCTGTGCCCTTTCCCTAATTTACTTAATGTTTCCAGTTTTCATGGTTCAGTCTGCTTTGATTGAACGAGAAAACCGACTAAACGTTAGGGCTTGGTGTTATGCTGCACAGGCAATAGTCAGCAATATCATTATCGTTGGTTTAGCGCTGTTGGATATGGGGGTTTGGGCTGTAGTATGGTCGATGGTTTTATCCTATCCAGTATGGATTGTAATTACCTATTCCAATCATCCTTGGCGACCCCCTAAATCTGTCAGTTTGAAGCAATGGCAAAACATTACAAGTTTTGGCAGCAAACTGCTGGGAGTTGAGTTGTTAAATAAGCTAAGACTCAACATCGATTATTTACTAGTGGGTCGATTTCTCGGTATGGAAGTATTGGGGATTTACTTTTTTGCCTTCAATGCTGGATTAGGGATTAGTCAGAGTGTTATTAATGCCTTAGGTTCCGCCTGGTATCCTCATTTTTGTCAAGTTCGTGAGGATTTAAAGGAGCTGAAAAAGCGATACTTTGGGAGTTTCAAGATGATTGGAGCAATTGTATTACCACTGGTTGTTATACAAACTAGTTTGGCTCCATTTTATGTGCCAATTGTGTTTGGGGAAAAATGGGTAACGGCAATTCCTGTTTTAATCTTGATTTGCTTTTCAGCCTTGCCAATTGCCTTGTCTCGTTCCACATCTCGGCTACTTCAAGCGCTGGATAAAGCTCACATTGATCTAGGCTGGAACGTGATTTTCACTGTTGTGTTTACTACTTCCTTACTCCTAGTCATGCAAGGAGGAATTTTTTGGGTAGCTGTATCTGTCCTGATCACCCAATTAGTAGCGATGCCAATTTTTGCGGTTTGGATCATTCGATACGTCTTTGGTAAAAGGTCAGCGTCGTCTGATTAATATCAAGTCCGCGTTTATTCAGTATTATATAGCATTTTCCATACTTATGAGGTACACAAACTTTTTTCCCACTTCCCTCACTTCCCCTCCTGGGAGGGGTTAGGGGTGGGTTCCTGCTCCCTGCTCCCTTCCCCCCTTACTAAGGGGGGTTAGGGGGGATTCCTGCTCCCTAAAACCTATAACTTTCTAAACCAATTGATAAATACTCTAATGACATAGGAGACAAAAAATGAATGACTTGTTCAATAGTATCTTTCTGGAAGTTAGTGCCAGAACTAGCAATTTGTTTCAGGGAAGCTTGAAGGAAAATATTGTTTTTATTCATATTCCTAAATGTGGAGGATCGTCAATTAGCAAAGCCCTTAAATCTTGTTATGCTACTTGGGATATCAGAGACCGTAATTTATGTCATCTGGATGCCGCTGCATCTTTGAAGGCTGCTCAGAAACTGATTGATCGAGACTTATCATCGAGTAGGGTAGATGACCCGGTTGTGTTAAAGCTTCGAGAGAATTTACTTGTCTATTTTATGTGTCGGGAAAATGTTAATTACATTACTGGTCACTTGGTATTTAGTTCAGTAGCTCATCGTCATTTTCAAGAAAACTATGCCTTTATTACTATTTTAAGAGATCCAGTAAAACGATGGATTTCCGAATATTTCTATAATCGTTATAAAAGCCATGAACATTGTAAAATAGATATGGAAATCGAAGAGTATTTAGACTCAGAGTTTGGTCAAGCACAAGGACATAAATATGTAACGTTTTTAGGAGGTAACCATGAGATAGGAGACTACAGCCCAGAGCAAGCTGTTAATCAAGCTAAAGAAAATTTGCATAAATTTGCTCTGATCGGATTCCTAGAGTACCCAGAAAAATTTTTGAAACAGTTTGAAGAGCGCTTTGGCATAAAATTAAGGATTAGGAGTTTAAATCGTAATCCTAAATCAAAAAAGCACCAATCTTCTGTCATCACTGAAAAAATTTTAGAAAAAATCCAAAGGATATGTCAGCCTGATCTTGAAATATATGAGTATGCAATCGAAAATTTTTTAAATTCAAATAATTCTGAATATCAATACAAATAACAAATGACAAATTGATATGAATATGAAATCCAAAACACAATCTTTTTCTCCACCACTAGCTAGAGTTAATTCGCTACAGGAGTGGATTCCCATTACCTTGATTCTGCTATTAGCTGTTACGTTGTATTTTTATCAACTTGGTACAGAGAGCCTTTGGATCGATGAACTCTATAGTATTCATGACGCTAAAGCGATACCAGAGAAGCTTCGTCTGACACGCCCACTCTATTTCATACTTCTACGGCTTTGGATGTTTTTCGGTGAGAGTGATGTCTGGTTGCGGGGATTGTCGATTCCGTTTGGATTAGGTAGTGTTTTCTTGACCTATTGCCTTGGTCGTCGTTTAGTGGGACAGCGAGTTGGACTGATTGCAGCTCTCCTAGTAACCCTATCGCCTGTGTTCATCAACCATGCCCAAGAAGTGCGGATGTACAGCTTAAGTACTTTCCTTGGTCTAGTAGGCACACTGGCTCTGACTCATGGGCTGGAACGTATGACCACTGTGTCAATCAGTTGCTGGCTGATTGCACGGCTTTTAGCGACTTTGACTACACCACTCAATTGTTTGCTGCTACTGCCAGATTGTCTATTACTGGTGTGGAAATTTCGT
The DNA here is from genome assembly GCF_010672095.1 of Moorena sp. SIO3I6. Lineage (NCBI taxonomy): Bacteria > Bacillati > Cyanobacteriota > Cyanophyceae > Coleofasciculales > Coleofasciculaceae > Moorena > Moorena sp. SIO3I6. The sequence goes on from NZ_JAAHHU010000085.1 coordinate 27,449, forward strand.
AAGCGATACCGTGTTTTGTTAGGGGTTGGTGCAGTACTCCTAGTTGTTGGTATTGTGTCCTTACCATGGATTTTCCAGGTCGCTACTGCTTCATCTGCATTCTTTGACGGTTGGACAGCTAACAACCCGAAACCAACCCTAGTTAATGTGTTGTCCCGACTAACGATATTTACAGCCTATTGGCCCTTGAAGTCTTTACAGTCCTCTGTAAGTGAACATTTCTACAAGTTATATACCATAATGTTGGCTGGTTTGCTGGGCTTTTCTCTATTTAATAGGCAGCTTAAACCCCACATTTTTTGGCTTGCTGCTTGGGGATTTTTACCGACAGCTGTGCTGTTTATAATGTCTTGGATCTTTAGTCCGGTTTGGCTACCACGCTATCTGCTATTCATTGCTCCATACCTGCTGATTTTGCTGGCAGTAGGGTTTAGCAAAATTTGGCATCGAGCACGGAAATTAGGGATTGCGATCGCTCTGATGTATTTCGTGGCAGTTGGTGGTGGGTTGGAGCATTACTATACCAAGGTGTACCGTCACGATTGGCGCAGTGTGTCACAAATGATTACGATTAATGAGCAACCGGAAGATGTCATTGCTTTACACATCGGTTATCCTCGCCCGCGTCTTGCCTTAAATCATTACTATCAGGGTTCAGCACCTATTCAGGTTTTAGATTTAGAGGAGTGGGAACAAAGTTTGTCACCATTTCCATCACGCCTGTGGCTGGTACATAATAATAACAGAAACCCAGATAGCACTGAGCAATTACAGAATGAGCTCAGGAAAAGATTTCAAATCCAAAACCATCAAGTATTCAAGAATGAGATCGGGTATAAAAGTTATATCGATGTATTTTTGGTCACCCCTAAGGACACCGAAACAGCCTTAGACTAAGTGGCTTTCAAAGATATCACTTAAACCACTTTAAAATTGGCTATTAACAATTAACAATCTTCAGCCTTTCGTTGCCACAACAGTTTTAGTCCTGGGACTAAACCTAAGCCAAGGGGAGTCGCGGGTTCTGGTACTGACTCTGGCTCTGATGGTGTGTAGTTGTAAGTAACCTGAACATCCCCTTGGGCTTTTGTTGCGATCGCATTGAGTATATTAGCGGTTCCGTTAATAATTGATATGGTTTTCGCAGAGAACAAAAAGTCTACGGGTTCAGTGCCCAGGAATGCATTAAACACGGAACCATTTGTGAAGGTCTTATCACCGAATACATTAACGGTTAGTCCGATAAATGAAACTGCAGACTCACCCTGAAAATCTAATGTGCCATCATAGGCAGCGACTTGGGCTGAATCTCCTACTGTTGCTGTCTGTGTGAACAGGGTTGTATTATTTGGTCCGACCAATGTGAATAAGCCTTCCAGATTCCAAGTCAGAGTTGCTGGCTTTGCGTCTAGGCTTTCGCTCCGTGGGTCCCCTGACATTAGCCCGTTAAATTCTATGGTCACGGAATCAAGGGTACCGAGACTGGTGTCGAACGGGTTGATATAGCAGTCGCCAGGGCAGGCGCGGACATGACAAAAGTCTCAAACCTAAGTAAGCGCAAGAGTTTGACTTCTGACTTCTGACTTCTGACTTCTGACTTCTGACTTCTGACTTCTGACTTCTGACT
>NZ_JAAHHU010000850.1:0-2078 GCF_010672095.1 Moorena sp. SIO3I6
AGTAATCCGGTGATGGGGAGATAGGGAGGTGGGGAGATAGGGAGATGGGGAGGTGGGGAGATAGGTAGATAAGGATATTAGGGAATTATAGCACTTTCTAGTCTAATCAGATACACAAGATTTTTTCACTCTTCCCGATTCCCGATTCCCGATTCCCGACTCCCTGTTCCCTGTTCCCTGTTCCCTGTTCCCTGTTCCCTGTGTTACAGCCTATAGCATTGTGTTACAATTACTACAAAACCAATTTAACAATTCCTTTAGTATTTAGTGAATAGCAGTTCTATAGGATTAGTAAACAGTCAGAGTTCTGATCCAGAACACAGAACACAAAACTCATCAAAATCTACTAATCTCGATCACCTTGGCTGGAAAGGTTGAGGTAACTGGTGAAAAGGATAACTGGTAAAAAGGAAGGTATTTAACCTATGAAATACACCTTTGAAATCTTAGGAGTATCTCCTGTCCTAGACTTTTTCAATCATCAACAGACGTTGAGTCAGAGAAAAGTCCCACCCCGGCTGAAATACTTAGGTACTTATCACTGTACCCTGGATGCTTTAATTGAATCAGCTGAAACCCTTCCCTCCCAGGCAGATTGGGGTATAGATCAAGCTGTAGACAGTGTGATTCAATTCTGGATGAATCACCCAGAAATCATCAGTTATTGGAAACAACGATTAAATGATGCTGGTAAGGATAATTTACTAGTGTCAAGGGTGGCAGATTTTGAATCATTAAAAGCTGAGTTTGAATCCTTGATCAGTAGTTCAAATAGGTAAGCTATCAGCTATCAGCTATCAGCTATCAGCTATCAGCTATCAGCTATCAGCTATCAGCTATCAGCTATCAGCTATCAGCTATCAGCGATTAGCGCTACTTGAGATGCTACTTGAGGTGCTATCAGCTATCAGCTTTTTAAAAAAAGAGGTAAGTATTCATTTAATCTATTTTACTTATCCTGATCTACTTTTATGTTGACTTTCAATTCTCATTAATCTCGAACTATTAAATTCTACCGTTTGCCCATTGCCCATTGCCCATAGGCGCACTATACGCAGGGTTTATTTTAGTTGACGGCTGACGGCTGACGGCTGACGGCTGACCGCTCAATACCAACAGTTTTCCAGCTATTGCGGCTCAGATTCTGCTAATGAGGCACCTATCTTACTTTTTAAACTATCTTCTAAATACTCTATTCTTTTGCGTTGATTATCAATATTTACTATTGTTTCATTATAATCCTGCTCTAATTCATTAATCCGTTTCCGTTGCCGAGCTAGTTTACGACTTTGGTTAATTAGAGTAGGTGTGGAGATTAATAAACCGGCTAAACAGCCCATAGAAAGAGTTAAAAGAATCACTAGAGATAAAGGTTCTTCTACAGTCCAAACCCCAAAGTTTACCGCCACAATTGCTTTATTTTGGAGGGCGAATAAAATAGCTGCTATAGCTAAGCCGATCACGAAGCCTGAAATCAAAAACAATAAGCGCATAGTCTCAACTCACTCCTTGGTAATCCCCTAGATCAGACTTGACTCAATTATTGTAAGCTAAAATCTAGATGGAAAAAATCACAGAGGAGTACACAAGCATTTAGCATTCAGCGGTCAGCGGTCAGCCGTCAGTTTAAAATAAACCTTGAACCGGAGCATTGAATAATGTTTACCTGTTTTCTTGATGCAGTCGCTCATGGGGGGGACCCCCAAGACCGCGCTGCATCGCTTATTCAAAAGCACCGATTGCGCTACGCGCACGCTGGGCAAACAGTAGCCTGCCCATAGCCCATAAGCTGATAGCTGACTGCTGACCGCTAACGGCACCTCAAGTAGCACCATCTGTAGGGCATAGGCTTACCTGATAGCTTACCGTTGCTGAGCCTTCTGTGTCTTTTTCCGACCGCCAGTTCTTAACTATTGGAGACATGAATAGATGTCTTTACTATTTATCCAACCCAAACCGATCAGGCAGAGCCAGTTACTCAATCGTCTAGTATTAGAGCGTCAGACCACCGAAGAAATTGGTCATGTCGATCAACTCTTGTTGGACTATCAAGCTCATCGAGTTGTTGCCTTAAGGTG
>NZ_JAAHHU010000851.1:0-2075 GCF_010672095.1 Moorena sp. SIO3I6
AAGTAGCAGCAGAAATTGCTATATCCAATCAGTGTATTACTGTGATTAGGGCATTAGATAGTGATAGCAGTGATCAGCAGGTGGTATGGAGTAGGTTGGCAGAGTTAGAAGCGATCGCAACAGCAGCAAATCATCTCCACTGTCAGTTGAATACCCTAGAAGTCAAGCAAACCTTAGAAAAGTTAATTTTGCGTACGCTCTGGCAAATTCTTTACGATAGTAACCCAGAGGACATGGAAGTTGATATTCAACGGCTAGAAAAAATGATTGATCTAGGCAATCAGCTCAATCTCAGCTTATCATTAGATCGTTGCCAAGAACTTTACTTGGAGTACTTCCATAACCAATTTTTGCCTCAGCTGATCCAAAGCCAAGATTTAAAGAAAGATAGTAAAGATAGTGATAGCAATGGCAGCTATCCTTGGCTATGTAAAATGTGTACCTGTAGCACTTCTTTTAGTACTTCAGTTTCCCCAAGCCCCCTACTGAATTTGGGTCAAACCTTAGCAGTGGATCTCAGTGCTTGGATCACCAACCTACCCTCACCAGGATAGGAGAGTATAGGTTGGTTACCGTGAATCCTCAACAGTTAACTATAGCGGTTAACTATACCGTTGCTATTACGGTTTGTGCTTAGAGAGCACACCCGCACCAAAGGCTCCTACTGCTAGCAGACTTAGCACCGACATCGGTTCAGGAACAGTAGTGCTAAGAACAAACGACATCGGTTCAAAAACATTAATGCTAGAAAAACCTGCTGCTCCATAGATCCTATTAATACCCGCGAAGGCGACATTTTGACTAAAAGTACCTGCTCCTGTGGTTGGATCGATGGTGATCTGTTGTCCATCAGCTGTGTAACCGAACAACGTTCCATTTTCAAAGAATAAGCCAAATATATCGCTAAAGCCGATACTACCAATTTCACTAGCTGTACCGTCATTAGCGATAGAGAACAAAATGTCAGAGCTGCCATCAACAGAGAGTGATGTGGCAAAAAATTGATTATTTACAGAATCGAATGCTATGTCGCCACTGCTGTTGAAGTTAGGAATTTTGGCCACTAATGATGCAGCCCCACTAGAGGTATCAATAGTATAAAAACTATCATCTCCAGCGCCGTAAAGGACTTTATCATCATCATCAGAAAACCCTAAAGCATTTATAAACGCAAAAAGGTAGCCAATTAGGGAGGATAAGCCTGTGCTTTTATCAATACTATACAAAGCGCTGGGAGTGACACCAAATAGCTCACCACTATTGGATAAAGCTATATCAAAAAAGGGGATATCGTTGCTGTTTAATGGTGTGAATTTTCCGGTTGAGGTATCGATTTTTCCAACTTCTCCATTGGCAGTAGAGAGGAATGATGCCGCCTGGGCTGTTCCGATTGTTCCTAGGCTAAAAACCACTGCCCCAGCTATAGCTATTGGTAATTTTTTCATGATAGTTTTATGCTGCAACTCTTAGATGTAGACAGTGACCTTACTCTGAAATTTGATATCAAGTCCGTTTGATTCCCTGGTTTATAGTCGGCTTTTTTTTGCCCTTTTTCCTTGATTACTCTTGTTTTAGACAATACTGATGCTACCGGACTTGAGATCAGTCAGATACTCCCAAGTAAGATCGGGAAACCTACAAAAGAGAAAATTATTTACCTTTTGCTTATGTTTATATTCATTAAATTTAACTAGATTTTTCTCTCTCGGAAACTAGGAATCGGTATGATTCACAAAATCCTTATTTTATTGAGTTATAAATTTTGCTTATACTAAGTATTAACTATTGATAAATTGTTGCTAAACTTTAAGACTTAACTATAGCGCTTACTTAGAGGATATCTGAAAAGTTTTTTGATACTGAATTTTGCCCCCCTAGCCCCCCAAATTTGGGTACCTCATTGCCCGGCTGGTTCGGCGACGACTCGGGCAGCTTCGGCGACGAGCGCGCCCGCGAGTACTCGTGGCTGCGACATGTCGACCGGTGCGCCGAACGCTTCGGCGATGTCGTCCAAGGATGGACGCCGATCGAGGACCCCATCGGTTGGGCGCTGCGCGGCTACTCGCTGGGCTCAC
>NZ_JAAHHU010000852.1:0-2075 GCF_010672095.1 Moorena sp. SIO3I6
GGTTGGTGACAACTTAGGCTTATCAGACCAGTTGGATAAGTATTGGAGTAAACGGTTATATAGTAAGGTAAATTGTCAACGATATTTTGAGCAGTATCTGTTACCGTCTTTATCCAGTCCTGTAGTTTTGTGTTTGGATGAAGTTGATCGCGTGTTTCCTTATCCAGAAGTAGCTGGGGAATTTCTAGGGTTGCTGCGCACGTGGCATGAGGATTCCAAAAATAATCAACTTTGGAAAAACCTGCGGTTGATTGTCGTTTATTCTACCGAAGTTTATATTGAATTGGATATCAATCAGTCTCCTTTTAATGTGGGAGAAGCAGTAGAGTTATCGGACTTGGATTTAAAAAACATTCAGAGTTTAGCTCATCTCTATGGGCTAGATTTATCCATTGAATCAGGAAAACAATTAAGGAAAATGGTAGGTGGACATCCTTATTTGTTGAAGCTGGCTTTCTCTACTCTTAGCAAAAATCCCAACATGACTATGGAGCATCTGTTAGAAACCGCCCCGACAGAATCAGGGATTTATCGCCATCATTTGCGAGAACTTTTAAATAATCTAATTCTCCATCCCAATTTACTAAACCCTTTCAAGAAAGTACTGACAACTACTAAAGCTGTGCGTCTGGATTATCAGGCGACCTATCTGTTAGAAAGTCTGGGATTAGTCAAAGTAATCGGTAATGATTGTATTCCCAGATATAATTTGTATCGTCAGTATTTTAGTAACAGGATTTTATAGATAGGGAGCGGTCAGCGGTCAGCAGTCAGCAGCAAACTTTGTGGCACAGGCTTCCAGCCTGTGACGTAATTCAGATTAAACGAATCGTTACCAATGTTATTCACAAACTAAAAGCTGATAACTGTTCGCGTAGCGTGCGCGTAGCGCATAAGCTGATAGCTTCTTTATTCCCGATTCCCGATTCCCGATTCCCTTTCTGATCATGACCAACCAACCAACAATCTATCAAGTTGGGGGAAGTTTACCTCAAGATGCCACAACTTATGCTAAGCGCAAAGCTGATGAGGAAATTTTTGAGGCTTTGATGGCTGGGGAATTTTGTTATGTGCTCAACTCCCGACAGATGGGTAAATCTAGTTTACGGGTACAAACTATGAAGCGTCTCCAGGAAGCAGGAGTAGCCTGTGGTTGTATCGATTTTACCATGATTGGGAAAGAGAATATACCGGTAGAGATGTGGTATTCAAGCTTGATAGTGATGCTGGTGTCTCAGTTTAAGCTATCAGATAAATTTGATGAAGAGGCTTGGTTTAGAGAAACAGAACACATCGCTCCCTTGTTAGGATTTGGCAAGTTTATTGAATCAGTATTGTTGGAAACTATTCCAGAAACTATTGTTATCTTTCTCGATGAAATTGACAGTATTATTAAATTAGGGTTTAAAGATGATTTCTTTGCTTTTATTCGCAGTTGTTATAATAAACGAGCGGAAAATCCTGCCTACAATCGCTTGAGTTTTTGTTTGCTGGGAGTAGCAACTCCAGCGGATTTGATTCAGGATAAACAGCGCACTCCCTTTAATATTGGTCGGGATATTGAACTGACTGGGTTTACCTTTGAGGAGGCGAAAACGCCTTTGCTCCCTGGTTTGGTAGGGAAAGTGGATAATCCGAAACAGGTGTTAGGTGAGATATTGACCTGGACAGGGGGACAACCGTTTCTGACCCAGAAGTTGTGTAAGTTAATGGTGGATGGATCCCCCCTAACCCCCCTTAACAAGGGGGGAACTTCTGGAGGGGGATCCATCCACAGCACTCCGGGATTGGGATCCCCCCTAACCCCCCTTAACAAGGGGGGAACTGGAGTTGAGGGAACTTCTGGAGGGGAATCTAATCCTGCTCTGGCTTCCCCCTTATTAAGGGGGACGGGAGGGGGATCCATCGATAACACTTCGGGATTGGGATCCCCCCTAACCCCCCTTAATAAGCTATCCATTAGGCAAAAGTAGTCGAAACAGTGATAGAGACTAGGACGTAGAAGCAAGTTGTGAACCTTCAAACAAATGGTAAAAGGTAGAAAGCCCTCGCCAGAGAGTTTTCAAGCCAGGTTC
>NZ_JAAHHU010000853.1:0-2074 GCF_010672095.1 Moorena sp. SIO3I6
TTCTTCATGGCAAAAAGAAAACCAAGCAGAAGGCTTGAAGTAAGGCTTGAGCCGGATGATGGGTAACTGTCAAGTCCGGTTCTTAGGGGAGGGGAGTAGAGTAATCTACAAACCTTACCCGACTTCACGTACGGTTCTGAAGGAGAGGTGCCGGGCTTAATCGCCCGCATCGACTCTAACTATAAAGACCTGTTTTCAGAAGTAAGAAGTTATGAATGTTTCAAATATTTACATTTAGGAATAATCTCACCGATAAAGAGAAAGTCGCTACCAGAAATAGCTAAGGTAGTAGGCATAAAATCTGCTCAGTCACTCCATCATTTTTTAGCCAATTCTCCTTGGTCAGCGACTGAAGTAAAATCCCGAAGATTAAGTCGGATGCTCAAAGCATTAAACTCCGAAAAAATCACGGTAATAATTGATGAAACCGGGGAGAGAAGGAAAGGAAAAAAAACGGACTATGTAGCAAGGCAATATCTAGGAAGTATCGGAAAAGTAGATAATGGAATAGTGTCAGTTAATGCTTACGGGGTGTATCAAAATATAACATTTCCATTGGTAGGCAAAATCTTCAAACCAAGAGGAACATTAAAAGGGCAAGATAAGTACAAAACTAAAATAGAGTTAGCCTCAGAAATCCTAGAAGAATTAGTAGAGGAAGGATTAAATATAGAACGAGTATTAGCGGATAGTCTCTAGGGTGAAAGTAGCCAGTTTATTAGAACATTAGAGAAAAATAAATTGTCTTATGTAGTAGCAATTAGGAGTAATCATGGAGTCTGGATGCCAAGCTCACAGAGGGTTAGAGCGAATAAGTGGTGTAAATTTACCAGAACATTTAGTAATCAAAAATCAGAAACTAGATACATTAGAGAAATAGTCTATGGAAAAAAGAGAGCCATAACTTACTGGGAAATAACCACAGACCCAAAAACTATGCCAGAGAATGGAACATCTTTTGTGATGACTAATTTGAAAGGTAATCTCAAGAAAATCTTGGGAGATTTGTATGGATTAAGAACATGGGTAGAGTATGCTTTTCGTCAGTGTAAACAAGAATTAGGATGGACAGATTACCGTTTTACTAAGTTTAAGGATATCGAAAAATGGTGGGAAATAATTTTTTGTGTACACCATGATTAGTTTAAATTATCCAGCTTTTTTATCTTTAAAGAAATCGACAGAAGTGGCCAATAAGGTGAGAGATGCTGATGATATCCAGGTGAGTAATCATCAACAATGGAATCATAAGGGTGGATGGAAGAATGTGTTAAACAATTTTCGTTTACTGATTCAACCCATTATGATGTTATGGATTATTTTTCCCTGGTTAGATATTTTGCCGAATAGTAACTTATTGCTGGGATTGAATCAGCTAATTAGTGATATTAATCAATATCAATTCTTTTTTAATTCTGGATAATCTGACTTATTTGTTAATCATTGAATTCGGAGAGTGACAGAAGAGGGATATAGCAGCCGCCAGAGCGGTTAGGACATAGACTAGAAGTAGTGTTTGAGACACAGCAATCCCATTACCGATGCCCAAAGCCTATAGTTACGATCTCCGAAAAAAAGTGATAGAAGCAATAATTGAAGGTGGTATGAAGAAAAGTGAAGTCAGTCAACTGTTCAAGATCAGTCGCAACACCATTGACTTATGGCTGAAGCGAAAAGCCGAAACGGGGGACTATATAGCATTGCCCAATCAACAAGCGCGGTAGTGGCCACTTCCATCACAGACTGGGAGAAATTTCGGGAGAATGCGGCGGATTCATGGGGATAAAACACAAGTGGAAATGGCTCAACTGTGGGAGGGGGATATTAGCGATTCGGGCAAAGCCCGACGCTTCGCGAACGCACAATTGGACGAGCACTCAAAAAAATTGGGTTCACACGAAAAAAAAGACCTACGGCTACCTACAACGTGACGAGGTGAAAAGACAAGCATACAAGCGAGCAGGTGGCAACTCAGGAAGCTCAAACAATTGTTTATGTCGATGAAGCGGGCATCGGACTTCCGAGAAGACTACGGCTATGGCTGGAATGAGAAAGGAATTTGGTTTCATGCTCT
>NZ_JAAHHU010000854.1:0-2068 GCF_010672095.1 Moorena sp. SIO3I6
CTGCCATCGACTTTTGCTCCTATCTTGGGAGTCTGGGCTAGACATACTGCCGCTTTTGTCGATGATTAACGTATAGTCACGGTCTTCCACGAGTGAACCTCCCACGAAAAAATTTCCTCCTTACCTTAAACTGCCACGATTTCTTAATCTAGCTTAACTAATATTCCCACAGCTCATCTGGGTGTTTTTGCCCTAAGATTCTTGGCAGGAGTTCATTTATGCCAAAAATATCTAACTATTATTACAAGCATCCTTCAACTGCAGCACCCTAGACTTGCTCATCATGGTACGTTAAGGTGGATTTATTTTTTTGACTATTGTCTCTATATTTCTATTATAAATTAAGATAATAATCTTAGAGATTAATCGTAAACTATTGACAGGTTACTTAGGAGCTGTGTTCCCTGATCACTATCAGATGATACTTGACGAGTCTGATAGTCAAGACTGAGTTTCTTTTAAGGCTTGCAAATAGTCAATTGCTGCCTCCAGTTTGGAGGGATAGGAATCAGAAAATTCTTCAAACCACAAGCCTTCGGCTGAGTTTGGACTTAAGGTTTTTAGCCACTCAGTCGCTTGCTGAGTAAGGGCTTCTCGTTCTCTTTGCTTTTGCTGCTGAACTCGTTTTTGTTCAGCTTCTAGTTCCTGCTGTTGTTTGAGAGCGTCTTCTTGGTCTTTTTTATCAAACTCTGTTCTCATCTCAGCCAGCTCCCGATCCTGAGCAGTAGATACCCAATCAGGTATTTTCGCTGGTGATTGACTAGTTGGTGGATCAGTTAGTGGCAAATTAACTGGTTGTTCCTGAAACAGAGGTTTTTCTTGCGGTTGAACACCAGCATCTTTTTGTTCATACTCAGCTTTGAGTTGGGCTAACAAGTCATCCATTGACTCCATGACTTACGTCTCCTCTTACGTTGTTAACTGTAATGGTGATGTTTAAACAGTTAACTTACAGCACCTCGCACCCTGACGGGATAAATCCCACTAACCTTTCCTATCATTTAATCAATAATAGCATTGATCAAAACTTCAGTGAGAGTCATATCCTCCATCTGATCAATAGTTACCGTATCTACGATGTCAAACTTAGCCCCAGCATTTTGCAGCTCATCATCTAATATTTTTAAGAATTTAGTTGCCTGGAGATCATTCCCGATTTGGATGAAGGAAATTGCTAGTTCTTCATCAATATCAATACGCCGTGATGCTTCTATGATCACCTTCATCACAGCTTTCCGTTCATCAGGCTCCCCATCAGTGACCACTAAGATGGTTTCTCCATTTTCTTTGGTTTGGCCGCTAGCCTTACGTTTAAAATAGTCGTTGGTGGCATCAAGTAAAACACCAGCTAAATCCGTGCGTCCCGATGGTTCATTTTCCTGGAATATCTGTAGGACTTTATCTGCGGTTACATTGTCGTAGCGTTTAAAGCGACCAGCAAATACATAAACCGTGATGCCATCTGGATCTAATTCTTCACATTTATTCGCTAAGGCAAGGGTAGACTCCTGCATGATTTGCCAACGGCTTTTTCCACCCAGTTGATCCCTAATCGACATGCTGCCACTTTTATCGATGATTAAGGTGTAGTCACGTTGTTCGAGCATTGCTAGTCTTACCCACTATCATCCTACACCTCTAGGGTATCAAAATTATCATTTGTGACTAGTCACGGGGTTGGGTATCCAGCAAATATAAGCTATCAGCGGTTAGCGGTCAGCATTCAGCTATACAAAAGGGAACAGGGAACAGGGAACAGGGAGTAGGGAACAGGGAACACAATTATCACAATTCCTAAACGGATTGCTATATCAGTATTCAGCTAAAGCGCTACGCGCACGCTACGGGAACAGTATTCAGCTTATGCCTTAGGTCCGATGCGTCGTTCGCACAGCGTGGCACAGGCTTTGGCCTTTGGCCACGCTTTTGAATCAAATAAGCTGACCGCTGATAGCTGACATCATTAGACCTATGCGCAAAAGTATTTTTCTGATAGTGTTCACGTCAATTCTTGTCCACTGTTCCCTGTTCCCTATTCCCTGTTCCCGACTTCTGCAAGAAGTCTATA
>NZ_JAAHHU010000855.1:0-2067 GCF_010672095.1 Moorena sp. SIO3I6
TGCTGACAATTCCCAAAGTCACTGTATTATCTAGCCCTAGGGGGTTACCAACAGCAATAGCCCAATCTCCAACCTGAACTTGACTGGAATCCCCTAGAGAGGCTATGGGTAAGGAAGTACCGTTAATTTTGACAACAGCTAAGTCGGTGAATTCATCCACACCCTTGACTTGACCATCAAACTTGCGCCCATCCTTGAGGGTAACGGTTACTTTATCGGCATTTTCCACAACATGGGCATTGGTCAGTAGGATGCCACTGTTGTCAATAATAAACCCAGAGCCTTGACCTTGTAAACGTCTTTCTTGGGGAATTTGGGCTGAAAAGTCATCACCGAAAAAGCGCCGGAAGAAGGGGTCATCAAAAAAGGGATCGACGCGCCTGGAAACTGTGCGCTCGGTGTCAATGCGCACCACTGCTGATCCAACCCGATTTACCGCTGCTGTTACAAAACTGCTATTACTAGCTTGCTGTGGAATCAGCAGTTGTTGGGCAATCAGTGGCGGAGTGACTGAGTCTGTGCTGGGTACAGGAGCAGCCTTGGAGGGAGATACACGATAAACGCCAACTGTCAATAAGACTCCAAGTAAGATAGCTAAGAGATAGTTACTAATTGAGCGAAGCCAAATCGAAAATTTAGTTGATGACATAGTATTATCGTATTCTTCTGGTTAATTTTGGGGAATAGTATTGCTAAGCCAATCCCACGACCTAAAACCGATGGGATTTACTTGGCTTTGGCTATTGGTTAGTAGTCAGTGGTTGCTGACCCTTAGTGTTAACCCATAACTCAAGTTTACCCTCCCTGAGATTCCTCCCACCCAGAGCCAGGAGTGGGTTTCGAGGCAGATTTTAGGATTGTGGATTAGTTGCTACAAGCATCTAATCGCTATGGGTGAGAGTTAGTTCTATGACGTTAGTAGTACCTGGGGTAGTTCCAGGTGATGCTACCCCAGGGCGAGTAAATCGTCCTTGGGTAGCATCGGGAGTGAGAGAGCTTGACCTCAAGGGGTGTTCAGCCCAAGAGACCCCAACAAGTTAAGCTTAATAATTATCAATAATGATATACCCAGGAAGTTGGTTAACCTTGGACTAAGAAAACTAATAAAACCGCTATGATCTCGAAAGATAGAGAATATGCCCTGACTCAAGAGCTGAATCACAACCATAGTGAACATACTCATGGTCACGTTCATGATGAAGAATCTCTGAGGCGAATTATCAATCGCCTGTCTCGAATCGAGGGGCATATTCGAGGGATTAAAACTATGGTGCAAGAAAGTCGCCCCTGTCCTGATGTTTTGGTACAGATTGCTGCAGTTCGAGGGGCTTTGGATAAAGTGGCACGAATTATCCTTGATGAACATTTAAGCGAGTGTATCGGTCGAGCCGCTGAGCAGGGCAACATTGAGGTAGAAATTGAGGAGTTGAAGGCGGCTTTAGATCAATTTTTACGTTAGGAGTCAGAGGCTCTATGCTGCTCTAGAAACTGACGTAGCCTCATCAAACTTAAGGTTTGACCCCAATTCAACGGTAACAAAGACACCCCTTCTAGGCGAGATTGTACCCAACCATCTCCCCAATACCATTCATGATAACCATCAATTCCCTGACTCAAGAGCAGTCTTAAACAGTTCGGCTGAACAAGCTCAACCTTGTGTTGTACTGCTACTGGCCCGATGGAAGAAGTAAAGGTCAATCCTAAATCGAGCTGTTCGGGTAACTTGGAAGATAAATTCTCTGGCCACAACCACTGGTTCAGTTGCGCGGTATAGAGCAGACTGTCCCGGATAACAGTTTGTGGTGCTTCGACTTCAATCCTCAGATGACTTTTTTGAAAGATTCCTAGCATTTTGGTATTTATCGTCCTTATTCGTAGGAAATATTTGTAAGCTTCCCCACGGTTGGAAGCCGGGGGCTTTCCCGGATCCCAGAGCGTGTTGGTTTCAGTAGCCCTAGCAGACTTAACGCGCCTAAACTCGTTATTGATTGAATTTAAGGGTTAAGCGCCGAACCTCCAGCCTGGCTTACTCTACAGATGCGAGGGATTCCTCGCATCTGTAGCTTC
>NZ_JAAHHU010000856.1:0-2065 GCF_010672095.1 Moorena sp. SIO3I6
GATTATGCCAAAAAATAGTGGACGAACTTTTGGAAATTAACCGTCGTTGGCTCAATTATTACAAGAAGGGTGAGCGGGCTATAGAGTTTGCACTGTGTACGTTATAAGCTTTATGTCCCCCTGTCAGTAACTGATCATTATTCTTTTTCATCAACAAGCAACTATGGTAAAACGCTTTCTTACCAAAGACATGCTCGACTTTGAGGCTCCAGATCAAGTCAAGGAAGTTATCCAACCTCAAGGGCGTCCACCAGAAACAGATCCTACTTTAGGTATCCGTCCGGAATTAAGTATTGAAGTTAACCAAAAGCCAGGCACTCCCCGACATCGACTAGTCACTATTGGTGATTCCCTAAGCCATGGCGTCCAGAATGGAGCAATTTTTAACACTGACCTATCCTATCCCATGATGATTGCTCAAGAAATGGGTTGGGAAGAACACCTGCGCCGTCCCAGCCAATATGGTGAATTGGGTGGATTGCCCCTGAATCTGGAGTATTTAGTTCGGCGCTTAGAGGGACAGTTTGGTGACCAGATCGACTGGTGGGAATTAGCACCAGCCCTGTTTTCAATCCAGCAATATATGGACGACTTAGAAGATTATTGGGAACGGGGTCCCGGTTGGCAAGGGGGCGTTGGTTCTACTGTTGCTATGCACAAAGGAATTAACCACAACCTCGCTATTTATGGGTGGAATATCACAGATATTATTTCTAACGACGCAGATACTCTCAGAAAAACAATCGAGGCACCAACGGATGATCTATTGCGGCAAATTGTTGAGAATGGCAACGAACATGCGGCATTAAGGGTTTTGGACTCGGCGCGGGATTCAGAGGGTAAAGCACTTACCCCAGTCCAAGCTGCGGTCGCACTAGGGCAAGAAGGAAGTCTAGAAAACGGTGAGGGAGATGGTATTGAAACCCTGATGGTCATGATTGGGGCGAATAATGCCATGGGCACCGTTGCTCAACTGCAGGTCAGATGGAGTTGCGATCGCGATTCAAATTCACCACAGTCCAATCAGCCACCTACGATCTGGTGTCCGGAAGATTTCAAAGCTGAATGTGATCAAGTAGTTGAGCAAATCAAGCAAATTAAAGCTCGCCATGTCATTTTGGCTACAGTTCCCCATGTCACCATTGCGCCCATTGGTCGTGGAGTAGGACATAAGATGGCTACTGGCTCGCGATACTTCCCCTACTACACCCGTCCTTGGATTAGCGACAAAGATTTCGACCCCAACCGTGACCCGCACATTACCGGACAACAAGCCCGAGCAATTGATAGCGTCATTGACCAGTACAACGACTATATTGCTGATGCTGTACGTCAGGCTCGAAAAGAAGGTCGAGATTGGTATTTATTTGAATTAGGAGGATTACTAGATTGCTTAGCTTATCGACGTTATATTGAAGACTCCGACGCCCGACCAGATTGGTGGACTCCCTATCAGCTGCCACCGGAACTAGAAGCGCTTTCACCAGTACCGGATACTCGCTTTTTTAGATCCGATGCCACCGGTCGCACCAGCGGTGGTTTCTTCACCCTAGATGGCATTCATCCCACTACTATTGGCTACGGTATCGTTGCTCAAGAAGTGATCAATATTATGCAGCAACAAGCTGGTGTCAAGTTTTATCGCAAAGACGGTTCCACAGAGCGTCATGATCCAGTCAAGATCAATTTCCAGCGCCTGATTGCTCTAGATACCCTGATTTCCGACCCACCGAAATCTTTATCGAGTAGTCTGAAATGGCTGGATTGGCTCGATCAGAATTTGCAGATTTTCCAGCGCTTACTAAGAAAGGGGAATTGAAGAATTAAGAATTTAGAATGAAGAATTTAGAATGAAGAATGAAGAATTGAGAATGCAGAAATTTTCAATTCTAAAGCCCAAATTCTAAATTCTGGCCTGCTCTGTTAGGGCTAACCATCTTAAATACGGGAAGGGGACTCCCGTTATAAACGTTAGTTTTAGCGGGTTTAAAGTTACCGTAAGATAGTGGAGCCTTGTCAGCCATGCAAAGCGCGAGTGGGGGAAACCACGGCAGTCGCTCATGGT
>NZ_JAAHHU010000857.1:0-2065 GCF_010672095.1 Moorena sp. SIO3I6
CCAGGCATATGTGGGCATAAGTTCAATCGCTCTGTTAAGATAATTTAAAGCTTGTTTTTTACTTTTTTCATCTATCTCATTTTCTTTGATTAATTTCTTCTTATCCAGAGTTATTTTCAGGCGGTAGGTTGCTCCCAAGTGAGCTAATGCCCACCCATAGTTGCTGTTTTCTGGTGCTTGATGAGCAAGGGCTTTTTCAAAATGTTTTATAGCTGATTTAATAGATTCCTTTTTCTGCTTTTTATCATTTTCTGTAATTGCTCGTAGACGATAGGTTTCACCTAGATGTGCATGAGCCCAGAGATAGTTATCATTCTTTTTGACGGCTTTTTTCAAGTACTTTTCGGCCTTACCATAATCCATCAACTGGTAGTAAGTTGTTCCTAGGTGGGCATTGAGCCAAGCATTGTCCGAGTCACTTTTTTGAAGTTCTTCAAATTTCTCTATCGCCTGTTCATAAGCTCCTGACAAGCGAAGAGTTTCTGCTTTTTGAGCAAGAGCCCAAGTGTTATTATCCATCTGTATCAAATTCCTCCTTGACTGTTATTTGAAACTTAATTGATTGAGGTTTGTTGTATCAAACCCTTAACTATAGGGGTTTTCAATTGGGTGAGGTACATGTTTTTAGGGAGCAGGGAGCAGGGAGCAGGGAGCAGTGAACTTAGAACCTCTAAGAGGTAAGATGTAAAAAGCTAAAAAGACTGTGTACCTTAATTAGACTAAAAACTGCTCTATAGCAATCCCTGTAAGAATTGTGATAATTGTTGATTCCATATTCCCTACTCCCTACTCCCTAATCCCTACTCCCTTTTCTATAGCGAGTAATGCCTGAGTTTTCGGGTGATCTCGCCACTCCATCCAAGCTGGGTCGTGACCGACTAACTCAATGGCTTCATCATTAATAGGAATAGCTTCTTCTAGATATTCCCATGCTTGTTCGCAGTTACCTACCAAGATGGCTAAGCCGCTCAGTCGGTACAGAATATCTCCTCGATCCCCTGTCTGCCATTGAGAGCGCAATACTGACCGCGTACGCTCAATCTCGCTTTTGGCCTGGGTCAATCCCTGCCAGCGAGCCTTCGCCACTGCAATACAGTATAAAGCTGTAGTGTCATCTGGAACTTCCTCTAACCTCTGCTGGCAACAGGCGATCGCCTCAGCATATTGGCCGTCGTAGCAAAGGATTAACCCTCTCTCAATTTGCCAATTTTTCACAAATATGGTTTTGTCAAAGGCGATAGCACGGTCAAAATCAATCAGGGCTTTCTTGTAGCACTTCATCAGCTCATAAACTCGGGCACGATAGGCAATTGCCCAAAGGTAATCCGGCTTCAGCTCAATGGCTCGATCCAAGTCAGCCACTGCCATTGTGTAATATGCTTCCCCCATAAAGCGGTAGGTTACGCCCCGGTGAGCGAGGGCCCAAAGGTAGTTAGGGTTGAGATCAATAGCGCGGCTAAAATCTGTTCGGGCTTCGTCATAACGTTTGATCTGATAGTAGGTTTGCCCACGGTGAGCGAGAGCCCAAGGGTTGTTAAAATTTAGCTCAATGGCATCGGTGAACTTAGCGAGGGCAGCTTCAAAATCTCCCATCAGCCGATCAGCCTCACCTTGCTGAGCTAGAGCCTTAGCTTTCTCAGGGTTCTGTGCGGACGCTAAGTTGAGGTTGGACACAGTTTGTTGATAAGCTGTCATCAGATCTGTTTCTCCCCTGTAGCTTCTTTAACACAAGACATACCTAAGCGCGCCATCATGTCTTTGTCCACAGGTGCTAACCCTTGAGGCGGAATATAAAGGGTTGAAACCTCAGTAACACTGCTCTGTGGTAGCTTGGACAGAGGAATACGCTGGATCACTGGTTTGCAAACTGGATAATAAACAGCTGCTTCGTAAACAATCACTTCATGGTCACCTCCATAATGTGTTTTTAATACCTCAGTCAATATAGTTAGAGGACGAAACTGTTCCTCCGGTTTGTAAAAACCGAGATTGCCAACCATGGCAATCTGCCACAAAATCAAGGGGCTAGTGGGGTCAAATTTACGCCGTCGAATCAAAAAGTCCG
>NZ_JAAHHU010000858.1:0-2062 GCF_010672095.1 Moorena sp. SIO3I6
TCCTCGAAACCGGCAATGGATTTGATACCGTCAATAACTTCCAGCTTGGTATGACTACCTTTGATGTTAGCAATCCTAATCAGGTGAGCATCGTTGATGGTGCTAATGGTGCTGAAATCTCAAGCGGCGGAGACCTTCTGGCTGTAGTGCGTTTCACTCAAGCTAGCACTCTCAACAACAATTTCGATGACGTGTTTGTCTAGAATTTTTCTGCAAGCCTTCGGTGGAGGAAAGCTTACCAGAGCATAAAATCATGATTTTATGAGCATAGTGCGTCTGAGTTCACTCAGACGCATTTTTGATCAGGGTTGGTCTGCCCAGGGTTTTTGTTAAAGAACATTACAAAAACTTGCCCTTTTGTAGAAAAAATGCAGATTCAGTTTGATTAACCATTAGAGGCTGAAAAACACAGCAGTTTTTAGATACAGCCTCAGACAGCACCTCAGATGTAACTTCAGATACAACCGAGGTGTGGGTTACATAGCAAATGACGATTCCTTATTAAGGAGGAAACATTGATGAATTCTACTAATAGTATCACAGGAACAGCAGGTGATGATACCCTTCAGGGCACTGTCGAAAACGATCGGATTGACGGTTTGGGTGGCAATGACACGATCTTTGGTAGTCAGGGAATTGATTCCCTTATCGGTGGCAGTGGTAATGACCTGATCTACGGTGGTTCACAGAATGATCGGATTTACGGTGATAGCGGTAACGATACCATCTTCGCCAGTGAGGGTGATAATCTAATCTTTGGTGGTTCTGGTAATGACATCATCTATTCTGGCTCTGGCAATGATTACATTAGCAGTGGCAGTGGTAACGACACCCTATGGCTCGGGGGTGGTGACGATCGAATTTTCTTCCAAAGCGGCAATGGCTTTGATACTATCAATAACTTCCAGCTTGGTCTGACTACCTTTGATGCTGGCCATAGTAATCAGCTGAGCATCGTTGATGGTGCTAATGGTGCCGAAATCTCCAGGGGCGGAGACCTCCTGGCTGTGGTGAGTTCGACTCAAGCTAGTACTCTGATCGACAATTTCGATCAGGTATTTCTCTAGAATTTTTCTGCAAGCCTCTGGTAGAGCAAAGCTTGCCGGAGCATAAAATCATTACTTGATTAGCATAGTGCGTCTGAGTGAACTCAGACGCATTTTTGATCAGGGTTGGTCTGCCCAGGACTTTTGTTAAGAAATATTACAAAAGTTTGCCCTTTTGTAGAAAAAGGACAGATTCAGTTTGATTAACCATTAGAGGCTGAAAAACACAGCAGTTTTCAGATACAACCTCAGACAGCACCTCAGATGTAACTTCAGATACAACCGAGGTGTGGGTTACACAGCAGCTAACGATTGATTAATTACGGAGCAAAGATCAATGAATTCTTTCAATAATATCACCGGAACACCAGGCAATGATACCCTATCGGGCACTGGCGCAAACGATCGGATTGATGGTTTGGCTGGCGATGACATGATCTTTGGTCGTGAGGGAATAAATATTCTTATCGGAGGTGATGGTAATGACCGGATCGAGGGGGGTTCACAGCCAGATGGGATTTTCGGTGGTACCGGTAATGATACCATCTTCGGTAGTGAAGGTAATAATGTAATCTTTGGTGATGCTGGTGATGACTTGATCTTTTCTGGCTCTGGGGATGATTTTATTAATAGTGGTAGTGGTAACGACACCCTTTTCTTAGGGGGTGGTGACGATCGAATTTTCCTCGAAACCGGCAATGGATTTGATACCGTCAATAACTTCCAGCTTGGTATGACTACCTTTGATGTTACCAATCCTAATGATCTGAGCATTGTTGATAGTAATAATAATGCCCAAATCTTCAGCGGCGGAGACCTCCTCGCTGTGGTGCGTTTCACTCAAGCTAGCACTCTGATTGACAATTTCGATGACGTGTTTGTCTAGAATTTTTTTGCGAGCCTCTGGTAGAGCAAAGCTTGCCGGAGCATAAAATCATTGTTTTGCAGAATTCTTGTTAGAGGAGGTCAGGAAGATCTTAGAATTAAAACTTCGGTGATATTCCCCCTCTTTTCCA
>NZ_JAAHHU010000859.1:0-2062 GCF_010672095.1 Moorena sp. SIO3I6
CAGAGGAAATCACAAATGGAGGGCTATCTGTGCAGGGGCAGTTTCCTTTGACTACGGTAGGGGCACTTGTCTTAACTACAAGTGGACAAATTTTGATTGTCAAAACCACTAAATGGCGGGGTCAATGGGGTGTACCAGGAGGTAAAGTAGAATGGGGTGAAACCCTTGAGGATGCACTCCTCAGGGAGTTTCGGGAAGAAGTTGGTCTAGATTTGACCCAGGTACGCTTTGGGTTGCTACAGGAAGCAGTGTTGGACTCACAGTTTGTGCGAGAAGCCCATTTCATCATGGTTAATTACTATGCTTTTTCTGCCAGGGAAAGCATCACTCCCAACGAAGAAATTGAGGAATGGGCATGGGTGACTCCCCAAAAAGCTCTGGAATATCCTCTCAATAGCTACACTCGCGTGTTAATTGAGGACTATCTAGAAAAGCAAATCTATACTCACTATAATATATAGCTTTTATCATAGCTATTAGGTACAGATATTTTTTTGATTATCACCTATTTCCTGCTCCCTGTTTCCTGTTCTCTGTTTCCTAAAACCAATAAATTTGTACCTGATGAGTTTGAGAATTTATATATGTTAGACTTTGAAAAAGTATACGTACATCCCAGTCAATTTCCTGAGCGAGTTTTTCAAGATTATTTAGCTGGCTTTACTTCTTGTAAAATCAATCACAAATTTCATTACGATAGTGTCAAGCAAAGCCAAAAATGGTTAAAAATACACGAAACTTATTCTCCAGCTAGACAAGATGAAAGCTGTATTGATGCCTATGCCAAGTGTTTTAAAAAAACAGCAGAAATTTTAGATGATAATAGTCTAAATTTAAATTTAATTGGCTTAGGTTGTGGTGGTGGAGAAAAAGATAAACTTCTAGTTTCCCAATTATTAAATTCTGAAAGAGCATTAACTTATTATCCTGTTGATGTTAGCTTATCTCTGGCGATAATTTCTGCTCAAAAGATCAGAGAATATTTTGCTAATTTACGGGTACAGCCCATTGTTTGCGATCTGCTTCACTCTGATGATTTAATCTCCCTTGTCGATAATCAAGACAAAAGAAATATAATTACCTTTTTTGGCATGATTCCCAATTTCGCTCCTGAGGAAATTTTGCCGATTTTAAGTAATTTTCTAAGCAAGGGAGATATATTGCTTTTTAGTGCTAATTTAGCCCCTGGTTCTGATTATCTGCAAGGTATTCAAAAAGTTCTTCCTCAATATGATAATGAGTTAACTAAAGAGTGGTTAATTACTGTTTTACTTGATGCTGGAGTCGAAGCCAAAGATGGGACTATTAAATTTACAATAGAACAGGATGAACCAAATCAACAATTTAAAAGAATTGCTGCTTATTTTGAATTAGAAAACGATGTGATTTTTAGTTTAGAAAACAACCTTATTGAGTGGAGAAGCAAAGATAGAATTAGATTATTTTTTTCCTATCGTTATACTACTCCTATGATTCAAGAAATACTAAAGAGTTATGGTATTAAGGTTTTGGATTACTGGGAAGCTGCTAATCAAGAAGAAGGGGTTTATCTTTGTCAAAAACTTTAAACTATAGCAGTCCTAAATGATTCGTAAAATCTAGTGGCCGAAGCTCTCGCTATAACCCTTGTCCAGTAAAGATTTAAGATTTGGCAGATTTTAGAACTGATTTAGGATTGCTATATACACAAGGAAAAAAATGAATGATGAATGATGAATTATAAATTCCAGATTTTTCGTTCATCGAACTGCGCGATCGCGCTGCGCTTCCCTGCCATCGTTCATCTCAAAGTCGGAATGTGCAGACAGACTCTAATTTATCTCTGTGAGGCATAGGAATATTCTTGGGAGGAGATATCATCAGCAGAGAGTTGTCAAACTTAACATCTGGTATCTCAGCAAGAGCACCCAAGGGTTGACCATTCTTGATACGCTGTTGTTTACATTTAACTAATGCCATCAAAGTTTCACGTTTTTCCCCAACACATTCAAATGGTTTCTCAGCCCTTGGGTCAAACAGACGTGTCCACAGTTCCTCAAGTTTCTTGACGCTGAATAAGTCA